>JAUIKV010000032.1 GCA_030430615.1 Bacteroidia bacterium | reverse complement strand
CATTACTGACATCAAGTTCGACATCGAATTGCCCGAGTCCTTTTTCTCTCAGCAGAACATGAAGAGGATACGCTGATGAAAACCCTATTTAAAATTGCCTGGCGAAACATCTGGCGCAACAAAAGGAGAACCCTTATCACAGTTGCATCCATCATGTTCGCCTTGTTCTTTGCGATAATAATGCGGGGCTTCGGAAAGGGGTCCTATGCAAAGATGAAGCAGAACGCCATAGAGGCCTATTCAGGATATCTGCAGATTCAGAAAGAGGGCTACTGGGATGATAAAAACATCAACAATTCCTTCACAATAGACACAAAGCTGCTCGAGAAGTTCGAAGCTCAACCAGAGGTGAAGAACCTCATACCCAGACTGGAGTCTTTTTCTCTGGCTTCGTCGGGTGAAGCGACTAAGGGGGCAGTCATCATGGGAATCGACCCTGAACGCGAAAATAAAATGTCGGGAATTGCGAACTACATGTCAAAGGGTGAGTACCTCCGAGCAGATGATAGTGCGGTTCTTCTGGCAGAGGACCTTGCGAGCTTTTTGAAGATAAATGTGGGAGACACCCTGGTTCTCTTTTCTTCGGGCTACCACGGCGCCACAGCTGCCGGACTTTATCCTGTGAGCGGGATCATCAACCTGCCCACGCCAGAAATGAATCGGACCTTTATTTACATGACCGTTGCAGAGGCGCAGAATCTATTTTCGGCCCCGGATCGCTACACCGCCATGGCCTTCAACCTGGAAAGCATGGATGAGGTCGATCAGGTTGTCAAAGAAGTCTCCGGGGAAATTGATCCTGAAAGGTATACCGTCATGAGTTGGCAGGCCATGAACAAGGAGCTTTTGCAGATGATCGAGACCGACAATGCGGGCGGAGTGATCATGATAGGCATCCTTTACATGGTGATCGCCTTTGGAATCTTCGGAACGGTTTTAATGATGACCAATGAGAGGATCCGGGAGTTTTCCGTAATGGTTTCCGTTGGGATGCAGAGAAGCCGCCTGGCCATGGTAGTGGTGCTTGAGCTGCTCTTGCTTACCACTCTGGGGGTTATAGGAGGAATCGCAATTAGCCTGCCCGTCATGATCTATTTCTATTACAACCCGATTCAGCTTACCGGCGACTGGGTCGAGGTTATGAAAGATTTCAATTTTGAACCGGTAATGCCGATGAGCATGGAGTTTGACATTTTTGTGATGCAGGCGATCGCGATTACCATCCTGAGTATTATCGCGATGTCCTACCCTACGATAAAGATCATGAAACTCAATGTTGTCGAAGGTTTAAGATCCTGAGTTATGGTATTGATAAAGATAGCGTGGAGAAGTATCTGGAGGAGCAAAGTAAGAAGCTCGGTGGTAATCCTTGCCATTGCCTTTGGTCTGCTTGGAGGCCTGTTTTCAAGCGCATGGATGAACGGTATGGCGGATCAGAGGGTGCAAGACACCTTTGATCTTGAAACGGGGCACATCCAGATCCATCATCCGGACTTTCCTGAAAATGAAGACGTCAGATACACCATCAGCGGGACAGAGGGCAAATTGGCTCAACTTCGCGCCAGTGCTCAAGTGAGGTCAGTGACCAAAAGAATCAGAGTGGTTGGCATGGCTGCCACGGCAAATAAAAACATGGGGGTGAGCATAACTGGAATTGACCCCGAAACCGAGAAATCCGTGTTCGCCCTGTATAAGAAGGTTGATACCCTCACAGGGACTTTTTTTGCCGAGGACAAACGAAATCAGATCGTCATTTCCAAGGCCCTGGCAGATGAATTGAAAGCCAGGGTCAGATCAAAAATTGTCCTGACTTTTCAGGACTATAACGGAGAGATAACCGGAGCGGCGTTCAAAGTGGTCGGGATTTACAAGACCGACAACACTCCCTGGGACAAATTGCACGTATTCGTGCGAAATCGCGATTTGGGCCGGGTCCTGGAGATACCAGCTGACGAGGCACATGAGATTGTAGTGCGCATCGAGAATTTTGAAGAGGCTTCGATGATCAAGCAGGAGCTGGCCAATGGTTTTCCGGAGTTGCTGGTGGAGGACTGGGCTGAGCTATCGCCTTACGTGCGACTGATGTCGGGATACATGGATACCATGATGGCCCTTTTCATGGTCATCATACTTGGAGCTTTGGGTTTTGGAATCGTCAACACCATGCTCATGGTGGTGCTGGAAAGAACGAAGGAACTGGGCATGCTAATGGCCATAGGAATGACGCGAAGAAGAATTTTCCTGATGATCCTGTTCGAAACGGTTTTTCTGGCCCTGGTCGGTGCCATCGTCGGAGAGATTTTGAGCGTGCTGGTCATCCATTATTTCGGGCAGACCGGAATTGATCTGTCCAACTATGCAGAAGGAATGGAATCCGTGGGTTACAGTGCAATGACATATCCGATGCTGGAACCCTACCGGTACATTCAGATTACGATCCTGGTAGTCATTACCTCGATAATCGCGTCGATTTACCCGGCCCTGAAGGCACTGAAGCTGGAACCGGCTGAAGCGATACGAACCCTGTAATGCAAATTGAATTCATCAAACAACAACTTTTGCCATGAGCATCATTGAAGTAAAGAATCTGACAAAGACCTATCACGACACAGAAATCCCCGTGCATGCAGTCAATGGCATTGATCTCAGTTTTGAGCAGGGTGAATTCACAGCCATCGTTGGACCTTCGGGATGTGGCAAAACGACCTTGATGAATATGATCGGGGGTCTTGAAAAGCCTACCTCAGGCGAGGTGCGGGTAGATGGAAGCGTGATGTCGGAGCTGTCATCCCATGACCTGATCGATTTCAGATTGAAGAACATCGGTTTCGTCTTCCAGGCGTATAATTTGATTCCGGTGCTCACGGCGAAGGAAAACGTGGAATTCATCATGCAGCTGCAAAACTGGGACAAAAAGAAAATGGATGAGCGAACCGTCAGTTTATTGAAATCGGTAGGTTTGGAGGACAAGATTCACAACAAACCCAATCAGCTTTCCGGAGGACAACAGCAACGCGTTGCAGTGGCGAGGGCACTGGCTTCCAAGCCTAAATTCGTCCTTGCGGATGAGCCCACAGCCAACCTGGATTCTTCCGCTACCAATCAGTTGTTGGATATCATGGAGCGGCTCAACCAGGAAGAGAAGATTACCTTCATTTTCGCAACCCACGATCAAAGAGTCATGGACAAGGCACGTCGTGTGATCACTCTCGACGATGGCAAGGTGATTTCGGACACAAAATAAATATGGGCTTAAAAAGGTGTTTCATACTCATTTTTTTTGGGATTTCAATCCTCGGACAGGCCCAGGAACAATGGATGATGAAGGGCTATGTCAAAGGCCTGTCAGCCATGCAGACCCTGGGTGAGGACGGTGAGGTTGCCCTTGAAAACACGCTGCACAACCGTTTTGACGTCAATTGGTATCTAAGTGACAAGTTTACTGTTACAGTGGGGATGCGCAATCGAATCATAGTAGGCAACAATGTGACCCTTATTCCTGGATATGCAGATTACATTGGACGTGACAATGGCTATTTTGATCTGTCGTGGCTGTGGGCCGAAACCGATTCGTGGATTGGCATCACTCAGTTCGATCGACTGATGGTGGATTACACCGTCGGCAACTTGCAGATCACCTTGGGGAGACAGCGCATCAATTGGGGCCAGACCTTTGTATGGAACCCAAATGACTTGTTCAATACCTATTCTTATTTCGATTTTGACTACGAGGAAAGACCGGGAAGCGATGCCCTTCGAATTCAGTACTACCTGGGAATGTCCAGCAAACTGGAACTCTCTACGTCGTTGAACAGCGACAAGAAAGTGACCTCCGTCGGACTTTATCGATTCAATACCGGGGGCTATGACCTGCAATTTCTCGGAGGAATCTACACCGAGACAGACTATGTGCTCGGTGGGGGATGGTCCGGGAGCATCAAGGGAGGTGGTTTCAGCGGAGAGATCACCTATTTTCACCCTATGGACCGGGATGATGACCCGGATTCTGAAGTAACTGCCACGATTCATTACGACTATACCTTCAGAAGCTCGCTGAACTTGCAATTCGAGGCTCTTTACAACGGTTTTGGACAGGAGGACCTGGCCTCGGGCATCGGAGATGTCGTCTTTCAGGATTTAAGCCCCAAAAACCTTTTTCCAACACAGTTGGCTTTATTCGGAAGCGGGGCTTATGACGTCACACCGCTCTTCAGGGTTATGCTGGCCGGAATCTACGGCCCTGAAGGAAATTTCTACTATGTCGGACCTACCCTCATCTATTCCCTTTCCAATACCATGGAGCTCACCGGGGTTGGTCAGTTTTATTCTTCCGATGAGGTTTTTGACGATGAGGGGGAGCCGCTTGTCACGAGCGGAGCAGCGCTTTTCGTTCGATTCAAGTGGTCATTTTAGAGAATTGATCAATTTGCCGAATATTGTGCTTGGGGTGGTTGGGCTTCAAATCGCCGATGGACTAAATAATTTTCAAATGCTGGAATTGTTTATGTTTGCAATCAAACCCATTTAATATGCTCAAAAGAATACTTCTTAGATTGATTCTTCTGGTTGTGGTTGCTGCAGTTTTTATACTGTTTCGCACTTTCAGCACCGAATCCAAGCAGCTGGCAGAACTGGCTCCACTGCCCACTGACATCCGTCCGGGATCCCTGGAGAGATTTTCCCAGGCTCTCCAAATCAAAACTGTTTCACCTGAAAGCAAAGCGGATTTTGATTCTATCCAGTTTCAGGAATTCAATCGTTTTTTGGCGGATTCCTATCCGTTGATTGATTCGCTGCTGGCCCATCAAACGTTCAACGGATTCTCACATCTTTACACCTGGCAGGGGTCAAACCCGGATTTGAAACCTGCTGTGCTCATGGGACATCTGGATGTTGTACCTGTGATTGAGGAGAACCTGAAGTACTGGAAGGAAAACCCATTTGGGGGTGATGTGGTTCAGGACACCGTTTGGGGTCGAGGGGCCATCGATGATAAAGTAAGCGTCATTGCACTCATGGAGGCCGTTGAATGGCTTCTTGAGAAAGATTTTGAGCCTGAACGAACTTATTTTATCGCGCTAGGTCACGACGAGGAAATCGGCGGTTTACAGGGAGCCAGGGTCATGGCTCAACATCTTGAAGATCAAGGAGTAGAAGCCGAGTTCGTGCTGGATGAAGGAGGGTCCATTACCAGGGACATGATTCCGGGACTGAGCACTGATGCGGCGCTTGTCGGAATAGCAGAAAAGGGATTTGCAACGCTCTACCTGAGTCTTGAACTCGAAGGGGGTCATTCTTCCATGCCCGAAAAGGAAACGGCTATTGATGTGATGGCAGGTGCGATTTCAAGATTGAAGAATAATCCCCTGCCGGCAGAGATCTCACCGGCGCTTGAGGCTTTTATCGAATATCTTGGCCCCGAGATGACCTTTGTAAACCGAATGGCATTTGCCAACCCCTGGCTATTCAAGCCGTTAATAATCAATGCCTATGAAAAGTCATCCTCTGGGAATGCTCTTGTTCGAACAACGACATCTCCAACAATTTTCAACAGCGGAGTCAAAGACAATATCATCCCTTTATCGGCCAGGGCGACCGTTAATTTTCGAATCTTGTCGGAGTCAAGCGTGGATGAAGTTGTAGATCATGTGAAAAAGGTCATCGATGATGACCGTATCAAAATAGGTCAGGGGACCTTTAACGTGGATCCTTCAGCGGTGTCGGATGTGAATACTTCCAATTTCTCGAGTCTGCACAAGACGATTGCTCAGGCTTTTCCTCAGGCCAAAGTAGCGCCTTACCTGGTGGTAGGTGCAACCGATTCCCGTCATTTCAAAGGTGTCTCTGATCAGATTTTCAGATTCAGCCCCATTCGTATCAGCCCTGCGAATGTCAAGTCCTTTCATGGTCTGAATGAAAGAATCGCAGTAAGTGACTTTCATTCTTCAATCCAATTCTATATGCAGTTGATCCGGAATTCACACCGGGATTTGAATTGATTTCAATACAGTAGACAGTAGGATAGAGGGGTTGCCGGATTTAGCTGTATCTTTGCCCTCATGGAAATCGAGTATAAATTGAGCGACTGGCTTCCCACGACAAAGCGGGAGGTAAAGATACGTGGCTGGGAACGACTGGACGTGATCATCTTCAGCGGCGATGCCTATGTCGACCACGCGGCATTCGGACCGGCTGCCCTGGGGCGTATTCTGGAGAGCTATGGTCTGCGGGTTGCGATCGTACCACAACCCAATGTGAACGACAATTTGCAGGATTTTGAAAAGCTGGGTACACCGGAGCTCTTTTTTGCCGTGACCAGTGGAGCCATGGACTCGATGGTAAGCAACTACACAGCCAGCAAGCGCAAGCGTGACAGAGATGCCTATACGCCCAATGGAGATACTGGATTTCGCCCGGACTACGCAACAACGGTCTATTCAAAAATCTTAAAGGAGAAGTTTCCGGATGTCCCGGTGGTTATCGGAGGAATTGAAGCTTCCCTCAGACGAGTTACCCACTACGACTATTGGAGTGACACGCTCAAACCCAATATTCTGATCGATTCCGGTGCCGACCTTTTAGTCTATGGCATGGGGGAGCAGCCCCTGAGAGAATTGATACGCCTGCTCAAACGCGGCGTGCCTTTCTCCTCGATACGAACGATTCAACAAACGGCTTTCCTCCTTGAACCGGAAGAGGCCTTGCCAAAAAACAAGAACTGGGAAGACGTGGAGATCAACTCCCATGAGGTCTGTCTGAAAGATAAAAAGTCCTTTGCCGAGAACTTCAAAGTGATCGAGCAGGAGTCTAACAAGATTAGAGGCCGCAGGATCTTGCAGCAGGTTCAGGGCAGAACCCTGGTTATCAACCCGGTTTTTCCGACCATGACCGAAAAGGAAATTGATGCTTCATATGATCTTCCGTTTACACGCTTGCCTCATCCGAAATATGAAAAGAGAGGTCCCATTCCGGCCTATGAGATGATCAAGTTCTCAATCAACAGCCATCGCGGCTGCTTTGGGGGATGCAGCTTCTGCACGATTTCAGCCCACCAGGGGAAATTCATAGCGAGTCGCAGCCAGGAGTCGATTTTGAAAGAGGTCGATGAGGTTACGAAAATGCCTGGTTTCAAAGGTTATCTTTCAGATGTTGGTGGTCCTTCCGCGAATATGTACAAGATGAAAGGGAAGATACAAAGCATCTGTGACGCATGTGTGGCTCCTTCCTGCATCCATCCGGTAGTTTGTCACAATCTCGATACCTCCCACAAGCCCATGACAGATTTATACCAGGCAATCGACAGCCATCCCAAGGTGAAAAAGTCCTTTATTGGCAGTGGTATCCGTTATGACTTGCTGGTTCCCGAATACAATAAGCAGGCAGACCCTAAAGAGCTGGAGGACTACACAGAAGAGGTCATCACCAATCACGTGTCCGGGCGACTCAAGGTAGCTCCCGAGCATACTTCTGATCCTGTGCTTCGCCTGATGCGGAAACCTTCGTTTTCCTACTTCCACCAATTCAAAAAGAGTTTTGATAAGATCAATTTAAAGAAGAAGCTGAACCTCCAGCTAATCCCGTATTTCATTTCCAATCACCCCGCGTGTGAGGTGGAAGACATGGCTAACCTCGCGGCAGAAACCAAAGACATGGGCTTCAAGCTGGAGCAGGTCCAGGGCTTCACTCCTACGCCGATGACTGTGGCAACCGTCATCTATTACAGTGGATACCATCCTTATACTCTGAAGAAGGTTTTTGTCCCAAAGACCAAAAAAGAAAAAGATGAGCAACATCGATTCTTTTTCTGGTACAAGAAGGAGAACCGTAACTGGATACGAAATACCCTGAATAAGGTCAATCGAAATGACCTGGTTCAAAAGTTGCTTGCCACTGAAGATCGAAGAGGCAAGAATACAAGAGCCAGAAACACAGCAAGCCATAACCCGAAAGGCTATCAAAGTGTGTTGAAGAATAAAAAGCGATGAGTTTTTATTTCTAAATTTACCTTCAAATTCACGTAATATGAAAAAGTTGTCTTTTTTACTCATTCTGGTAACTTCACTCAGCTTTGGACAGAGCCAAAAGAAGGTGGATCTCAGCAATCCGAATGCGACAATTTACACGCATATCTACTTTTTGATGCCCGACAGTTACGACGTTGACAAATCGGCTGCCACCTTCAGGGGCATTCCGAGAGAGGAAGCCCGTGAAAAAGCAATAAAGCTGAAAGAAATCCTTGATGGCAATGGGCTCAGGGTTGATTTCACAAAGGTTCCAAAGAATCCCAAATACATTGACACCACAGGAGTTGGATCTCAATCCATGGAAATCAATGAGAACCGATACGCTCCTTTTCCGTTAAGAATGCCGGATGTTTACGTGGAGAGGATAGGGACCCGTTGGTATTATTCTGCCGAAACTGTTGAGAAAATTGACAAGCTTTATAAAAATACCTTTCCAATTGAATTTTCCTATCTGGACGAGAACTTTCCTCATCTGTTTACTTACACCATCGGTGGATATCACATTTGGAAACCTATTGCTTTTCTGGCGATGATTCTGATCTGCATTTTACTCTATTTCATACTTGAACCTGTCGTCTTCTTTTTACTCAGGCAGTTAGGGCGGCTGATCTTCAAGAAAAAGCTGAGTGAAAAATCGTTGGATATGACCCGTGAGCTTGCGAGACCGATTGTATTTGTTCTGATTGTTCGATTCATCAAAAGAATACTCCCCTCGTTGCAGATGGTTGAGTGGAATGCGTTCCTGGTAACCGGCGTGAGAATTGCCGAAACGGTTTTCTGGATTTACATATTCCTGAAGCTCATGAAGATTGGAATTAATTTATACGAGGAGAAGAACCGAAACAATCGCTCAAAATTGGATCGCCAATTGGCACCATTGATAGGTAAAGTTCTACATGGAATAGTCGTTTTCATAGGTTTTTTGCATATTTTAACCTTGTTTGGGGTGGATCCGGCAACGGTTTTGGCAGGAGCCTCAATCGGAGGTATCGCCATCGCCTTTGCATCTCAGGATTCTGTTAAGAACCTAATAGGAACCATAGTCATCTTTCTGGATAAGCCCTTTCAGATCGAAGACTGGGTAGTGATTGGAGGAGTAGAGGGTTCGGTAGAGAAGGTGGGCTTCCGGTCGACCCGCTTGCGAGGCGCAGACACCACCATGTTTCAGATCCCGAATAGCAAAGTGGTCGAAATGGAAATCAACAACAAGGGACTTCGCGTCTATCGTCGCTATACGACCGAACTGGGAATTCGATACGACACGCCGCCCGACTTGATCGAGGCTTTTATGGAGGGCATCAAAGAAATCATTCGTCTGCATCCCGAAACAAAGAGCCAGTCCTACAATGTTGAATTTGTCCGATTTGCAGACTTCTCGTTGAACATCATGGTCAACGTCTATTTCAAGAGCCCAGACTGGGGGATGGAACAGGCTTCTAAAAATGTACTTCATTTGGCTATATTGAGGCTTGCAGCGAATATCGGCGTTGAGTTTGCCTTCCCTTCATCGACGCTCATGATCGAGCAATTGCCAGGCCAGGAATCCCTCGCGACCCAATATGGATTGAACAAGAAGGAAATCGCACAGCGCGTGGAGTCGATCATGTCAGAATTTGAGAAGAAGGAACACAATATTGATCCTGAGAAGTCCAGGATTCCTGGCATTTGATCGTTGCTGCCGGCTTCTGATCATTTCATGTATTTGTCTATGTAAGTTGAAATAACTTCTTGAACGTCAATATCTTTCCACTGATCAAGCAGCTGAAGATAGTCGATGTCGAGCTCGGGCTCTTGTTCTTCCAGGGTCCCATTGATAAAGGAACGTTGAAGTATGTCTTCGACGATGAAATCAAGGGCAAACTCTTCGGGTTTATATTCTTTTTTTAGGGAAAGCCTGAACATATTAGCCGTAGAATTGTACCAGAAGGCCTGCCAGCCGCTGCGATACTCTTTAATCAATTCGTACATGGTCTCACCGGTTTGCCTGTGGACGAGCTTGATCAGAATCCGACCTTCCGTACGGGTGAGTTTTTTGAGCTGGTCTGCAAATTCACCCTCCATGTACTTTTGGATTTTTTTGATGTGCTTCTTTCTCTTTCTCTTTGATTTGATTCCTTCAAGTTCTTCGTTGATCTCACTTAGTTTTTGGGAAGCCAGCGTGGCGAAGGGATAGGCGCGTTGGACTTTTTTATAGTACCAGAAATAATACCTGCGTTCCTTGTCGGATGCGAACGAGCGTTTATCGATGACCACCACCTCATCGAGAGGAATTGTCAATGAGTCATTCCTGATGATGTAAAAGTCATCTTTTTCGTTTGCCTTTTCCTTTTTCTGAGCATAAAAGGAAAGAGGGAGCAACAATGCGAATAATATCAGTTTCTTTTTCATCATGAATCCGTTGCAAATTTAGCAATATGTCAGTTTCATTGGTTTACTATTTTGGTTAAATTCTTACATTCGTAGAAAAGAAAACATCATGGCAAAAAAGAAAATCCTGAATAAGAAATCACTGGAATTTCTAGAGAGTTACCTGAACAATGCCTCTCCAACGGGTTACGAATCGGAAGGGCAGAAACTGTGGATGAAATACCTTGAGCCTTTCGTGGATGAATTTATCACCGACAGCTACGGAACGGCGGTTGGGGTGATCAATCCGGATGCGGAGTTCAAAGTGGTAATTGAGGGGCATGCTGATGAGATCTCCTGGTATGTGAACTATATCACGGATGATGGGTTGATCTACGTGATTCGGAACGGAGGAAGCGATCATCAGATAGCACCGTCCAAAAGGGTGAATATTCATACCAAAAAGGGTGTGGTCAAGGGAATCTTCGGTTGGCCTGCTATACATACTCGTGATCGCTCCAAAGAGGAACCGCCTAAGCTCGACAATATTTTCATTGACGTCGGTTGCAAGAGCAAAAAAGAAGTTGAGGAGCTCGGCGTTCATGTGGGCTGTGTGATCACATATCCCGATGAGTTCATGATCCTTAACAAAAAGAATTTCGTTTGCCGAGCCCTGGACAATCGAATGGGTGGTTTCATGATCGCAGAGGTCGCCAGGCTGCTCCACGAGAATAAAAAGAAATTGCCTTTCGGACTCTATGTGACCAACTCGGTACAGGAGGAGATCGGTTTGCGTGGGGCCGAGATGATCACTCATACCATCCAGCCAAATCTGGCCATTATAACAGATGTGTGCCACGATACGACTACACCCATGATCGACAAGAAGAAGGAAGGAGAGACCAAGTCGGGAGATGGGCCAGTCATTTCCTATGCACCTGCTATTCAGAACAAGGTCAGGGAACTGATCATCGAAACAGCGGAAAAGCAGAAGATTCCATTTCAGCGATTGGCCTCTTCCCGAGCAACGGGCACAGACACAGACGCTTTTGCCTATTCCAATGGAGGAGTGCCTTCAGCTCTTATCTCTTTGGCTCTGCGATACATGCATACCACGGTTGAAATGGTACACCAGGATGACGTCGAAAATGTGATCCGACTGATTTACGAATCTTTGCTGGCCATCGATCCGAAAAAGAGCCTGAGTTATTTCGAGTAAAGTGTCAGGATGCTTTCTCGAAGGCGAATTTCTCACATGTTGATCTTAGTTCCTGGGCATTGCGGACCACCTCACCGAGAACAATGATTGCCGGTGATGCCAAATTTTCTTTTTGAACAATTCTCTCAATAGAATCTATGGTTCCTATTCCGTGTTTTTCACTAGGGAGTGTTCCGTTCTGAACAACGGCTGCCGGAAGTTGCCCCCTTCCAAGGGCTTTGAAGACTTCTGTGATCTTACTGAGCTTACCCATGCCCATGAGAATCACAATGGTAGCCGAAGACTGGGCCGCCAATCGAATGTCGTCACTGAGCTGACGATCGGTAGTGGTACCCGTGATCACCCAGAAACTCTCGGATATTCCACGTTGAGTAAGCGGAATACCAATACTCGAGGGAACAGCATTGCAGGAAGAGATTCCGGGTATCACTTTTGTTTCCAGCCCGAATCGTTGGGCATATTCAAGTTCTTCTGAGCCACGACCGAAAATGAAGGGATCTCCGCCTTTGAGACGTACGACGTGTCCGTGCTCAGAAGCTTTTTCAACTATGAGGGCATTGATCTGATCCTGAGAATAACGATGAAAGCCTTTGCGCTTCCCAACATAGATCTTCTCTGCCTGAGGGGCGTAATCCAACAGTTCAGTGCTGATCAGCGCATCATAAAGGATCACATTTGCGTTTGAAAGAGCCCGGATCGCTTTAATCGTTATCAGTTCCGGATCACCAGGACCCGCTCCGACGAGGGAAAGTCTTGCTTTTTTATTCATTTTCAAGGTTGTTTTTTCTAAGGGCATCAATATGCTCATAGAAATTCAAGGCCTCTTGGCGGTAGTGGCGAGCAAACTTTTCAGAAGGCGCATTTTTTTTGATCTGATAGATCAAATCGCTGAAACTGCTATCCAATTCAAGCAACCCCGAATCGACGAAATACTTGTCAAAATCCTGGATGATGCCCACCTGCGAATTTGTTTTGATGTTTTCGCCGATCAGAACGGCCTTCCCCGTATTGAGCAAAGCTGAATAGGAGTGGTAGATGCTGTCGGCCCACCTCTTTTCGCCTATTGCCTCTTCAGCATTGGCGAGCTTTTCTTCGGTTTCAAAAAGCAGCGTTGTAACCAGGTCGATTACCACTCCGGCGCATTCGCCCACGCCGATAGCTTTGACATAAGTTTCACTGTGTCCCCAGTCTATGGCCAGATCTTTTTCTGGACCCGACAAGTCAGAAAGAGGTTTCAACAGTCGGTAGAAGTACGCCTTTTCTTTACGGACATAATAGTCAGCGAAAGATTCTTCAGGGTTTTTCGAAGCTTCATAATCAGTTAGCAAAATGCGAAGGGCCTGAGGGCCCCTTTTGCTGGGTATTTTGATGACTTTGTCTGCAAACCGGGCATTGCCGTCTCCCATATTGGCTCCTCCCAGCAGAATCTGAAACCCGGGAATTACCAAATTGCCGTTTTTAATTGACATCCCATAAAAACCAATTGCGGCTATGCTGTGCTGGCCGCAAGAGTTCATGCAGCCGCTGATCTTTATACTGAGATTTTTATCGTAAACGAAGTGCGGGAATTCGTCAAGCAGAGTTGATTCCAATACCCTGGAGAGTCCGGTGCTGCTTGCTATGCCAAGGTTACACGTGTCGGTTCCCGGACAGGAAGTTATGTCCAGGGTGCTCTTGTATCCGGGGTCAGCAAAATCCAGCAGCTTCAATTCCTGATAGAAAAATGGAATGAGTTTCTCAGGCACATCACGGATCAGAATGCCTTGTCCGATTGTCAGTCGAATTTCATTTGAGGCGTAAGACTTTACTAAATGAGCCAGTGAGCGAGCCTTGTCTGTATAAAAATCACCCAGTCTTACCTTTATCCCAATGGCGAATAAGCCCGGTTGTTTTTGATTGATCACGTTGCTTGTTCTCCACGTCTCGAAGCTCTTTTGATCCTTGATCAGGACTTGAGGTATTTCTGTTTCGCGAATAACGGAGATTCTTGTAGTTTCGGCTGGGTCGATTGGAAATATTTGAGTGGAAAGAGTTTTCTGCTCCTCTTCAAGAAGCTTTTTGAATTGTTCCATTCCGAGGTTTCCAATGAGGTGTTTCATCCTTGCACGTGCCCTCCGGTTGCGCTCACCATAGCGATCGAATACTCTCAATACACTTTCAATAAACGGAATGATCCGATCCGCTTCGAGAAACTCGAAGATGGTATCCGCATGTCTTGGTTGTGATCCCAAACCTCCGGCAATCAGCACTTTAAATCCTCTGATCTCAACTGAATTTTCGCTTCTCATTTTGGGTATGAACCCGAGGTCATGCATGTAGGAAAGAGCGCTGTCACGATCGGAAGACGAGAATGAAATTTTGAATTTTCTTCCCAGTTCCTGGCAAACAGGATTTCTTAAGAAAAAACGAAATACAGCGTCTGCATAGGGGGTGACATCAAAAGGTTCTTCCGGATCAATTCCTGCCGTTTCAGACGCCGTCACGTTGCGCACTGTATTTCCGCATGCCTCTCGAAGAGTGATGTCATCGCGTTCCAATTCGGCCCAGAGCTCGGGCGTCTTATCGAGACTCACATAGTGAATCTGTATGTCCTGCCGTGTTGTGACATGCAACCTGCCTGTAGAGTATTTATCAGATACATCTGCGATCCGAATAAGTTGCTCTGAGCTCAGTCTTCCATAGGGTAACTTGATCCGTATCATTTGAACCCCCTGCTGACGCTGTCCGTAGATTCCCCTTGCTAAACGAAGCGATCGGAAACCATCCTCGTCTAATCCGCCACTTTGATACAGGTGGATTTTTTTTTCCAATTCAATGATGTCCTTCTCGACGATCGGATTTTCGATCTCGGTTCTAAAACTTAACATGTCTTTTTAATTAAGGGTTCTGAGAGGTCCGATCAGAGATGAAGTCCACATTCTCTTTTTTGCAAGACTTTGGTCGGATCAAAATATTTTTTTTCGTTAGGCAGGCCGAATCTATTCAGGTAAAATTCCAATTCCCTTTCAGAATAATAAAAGAAAGGACTGACTTTGAGTATGCCGTCACGGTTAACATGCAAAATGTCAAGTCCACTTCTGAATTGGGTCTGATCCTTGCGCAGATTCGAGAACCAGACATCCGGCTGATGCTCTTTTAAAGCGCGGTTAAAAGGTTCCAGCTTTACTTCCTTAGTAAAGGTTTTATGCTCATCGCTGTCAATGCTCGGAATGCCCATCATGACGTCCCTGAATCCAGGAGTAAGCTTCGGGGTGTAGATATGCATGTTCAATGAGAGCTTATCCATGATGTTTTTGGCATAGCGATACGTGTGTGGGGTATTGTACCCGGTATCGCACCAGATCACGTCGATATCCTGTTTGACAGAGGTGACGGCGTGTAGCAATGAAGCCGAATAAGGGCCGAAATTCGTCGTCAGAATAGGTTTTTGGGCGTGTTCCAAAACCCATTCAATGATCTGCATAGGTTCAAGGTCGCGGAGCAAGGTGTTTGCAATCTGAAGGTCAATACCCGTGAACTTCGTGCGATTCTCTAAGATCGTACTATTTCCATTTAATGATGTTCCAGAATCTTTCATGAGCATAGTAGAGGAATAGTTTTGTAAATATTTCTATGGATCCTATGGATAAAGCTAAAGTAAGTTCACCAGTCAAAATCCACGAGATCACAATGGTGTCTAATGTTCCCAGCACTCTCCAGCTAATTGACTTGACCAGGCTCTTTCTGTGAGAATCTCCTTCTTTGAGTTTTGACGCGTATATTCTGTCGACTAACATGCTTTAACAAAGTATAACATAAATCCTATAGGGATAATAGGATAATGATGCAAATGTAAAAAAATATTCCAATCACGATCAGGAAAATTGAAAAAATGATGATGAAAGTTTAAATTTTAATCAGAAAAGAGGTCGACTGTTATAAATTACCTTCAGACATAAATGCCACAAGTTCTATTTGAGGTCTTCTAAGGTCGTGTTTCTGAAAACTTGGAGATTGGCGTCTCGCACCTGTATCATGAGTTTATTCAGACTGCATTTTGACTCATCCGGGCAATCATCGCACTTTTCATAGTAATTGAGACTTACACAAGCCACCGGGGCTATAGGCCCTTCCAGGATGCGCATGATGTCCACCATGTAGATTTCAGAAGGATCTTTCAGAAGGTAATAACC
>JAUIKV010000031.1 GCA_030430615.1 Bacteroidia bacterium | reverse complement strand
AAAAAAAGAGAAATAAAAAATTAAAGAAATAATCAAATGAATGAAGAAATCATGAGAAAAACCTGGATAATTACCCTTTTCATGCTGGTTTCCCTGGCAAATGCTCAAACTCCCGTTTCAGAGATGCTCCAGGAAATCTCTACCGCTCCTTCGGCCGAACGCATAGAGAATGACATTAGAAAACTGGTCGGCTTTGGAACGCGCCATACCTTGTCAGACACAGTTTCTGACGAGCGTGGGATAGGCGCGGCGAGAAGATGGATCAAATCTGAATTCGACAAGATATCGACTGGGTGTGACAATTGTCTGGAAGTCTTTTATCATTCGGCAATCGAGCCTAAAAACGACAGGCGCATCATTCGTGACACGAAAATTGTCAATGTCGTGGCCATTCAAAGAGGCAGTCTCTATCCCGATCGCTATGTGATCATGTCTGGAGACATTGATTCGAGGGTTTCGGATCCGAATAATTATACATCCGACTCACCAGGGGCCAATGACAACGCCTCAGGTATGGCAGGAACCATAGAGGCAGCGCGAGTGCTGAGTAAATACGATTTTCCGGTTTCGATTGTCTATGTGGGTCTGTCCGGGGAGGAGCAAGGTCTATTCGGTGGCAAGCATTTGGCTCAGAAGGCAAAAAAAGAAGATTGGGACATCATTGGGATCATCAACAACGACATGATCGGAAACATTCACGGCATAGATGGTGTGGTCGATAATGGCACTTTCAGGGTGTTTTCAGAGGCGATGTCGATGACCCTGACCGAGAAGGAGAAATATGCCATGCGCTTCTATGGAGGTGAGGTTGACGGTCCTTCACGCCAATTAGCCAGGTATATTGATCGTATCACAGACGAGTACATGACCAACCTGGATGCGATCATGATCTACAGACTGGACCGCTTTGGTCGGGGAGGGCATCACAGGCCTTTTAACGACGAAGGCTTCACGGGCGTCCGCATCATGGAGACCCATGAAAATTACAATCGACAGCACCAGGATCTCAGGGAAGAAAATGGAATCAAATACGGAGATGTCATCGAATGGGTCGATTTTGACTACGCAGCTCGTCTGACCGCGGTCAATGCCCTTACGCTGGCGGCTCTGGCTTCTGCTCCTGAGGCCCCGAAGAATTTGAGCATTGGAGGCGCAGTTCAACCCTCGACCAGGCTTCAGTGGGATGCATCCGATGATCCGACGCTAGCAGGATACAGGGTGTACTGGAGAAAGACGACTTCCCCGCAATGGGAGCACAGCACCTACATCGGGAAGAAGAACAGCCATGTATTGGAAAACCTGGTTATCGACAACTACTTGTTTGGCGTTTCAAGCGTCGGGTCCAATGGGGCCGAAAGTCTTGTCGCCTTTCCCTATAAACTGATTCCCAGGGATTAATATTTGTTAGAGAAAAATAGGGGTCAGGTTGTAATTTTGGGGAACTTCTGACGTCCTAGATGAAAAAAAAGTAATGAGATCAATGAAAGTTTTCCTGGGACTGGTCGTTTTGGCCCTGACCCTGCAGGTAAATGCTCAAAAAAGGAATGACATGAACAATGAATTGGCAATCGCCACTTTCGGAAACGGATGCTTCTGGTGTACAGAAGCTATTTTCCAACAACTAAAAGGAGTTGAATCGGTTTATCCCGGATACACCGGGGGGAGCGTCAAGAACCCGTCTTATCGAGAAGTTTGCACAGGAACTACCGGACATGCCGAGGCGATTCAGATCAAATACGACCCAAGTGTAATAAGTTACCGGGAGTTGCTCGACATATTTTTCTACACCCACGACCCGACGACCCTGAACAGGCAGGGCAATGACGTTGGAACCCAGTACAGGTCAGCGATTTTTTATCACAACAACGATCAGAAAGCTGCGGCTGAAGAAATAATTTCCCAGTTGACTTCAGAAAAGGTTTACGATGACCCGATTGTCACGGAGGTGACTGCCATGGATGTATTCTATATGGCTGAGGATTATCACAAGAATTACTATCAGAACAACAAGAACCAGGGTTATTGCAGGGCAGTGATCAATCCTAAGCTGGACAAGTTCATGAAGAAATACGGTTCCAAGACCAAGTGATCAAATTTTCATCAAGTAATTAAATTGTCATTGAGAAGATGCGTGTCTGAGGTTTGTTCTCCAACAGCCTCAAATCGAAAGCCATGCAGATGTTTCTGACAAACATTCTTCCTTTTTCTTTGACTTTTAACTTGCTGCCGGATATTTCCAGCAGATCGTCGTCAAACATTTCTTTCAATCTCTCCAGGATCTCATTTCGCTGATTTTCAGTCAGTCCGAGGTTCCAATCAGTCTCGAGATGACACATGAGGTTGAGAATGTGTTGACGGATGATGAGGTCCGTCTCAGTGAGCAGGTGCCCCCGAAAAACAGGAAGAATACCTTTGTTGACCCTATCCTGGTAGTCTTCAACCGATTTCTCATTTTGAGCGAATGCATACCAGGAGTCGCTAATTGAAGACATGCCCAGTCCGATCATGAGATGCGTTTTGCCTGCGGTGTACCCCATGAAATTCCGGTGAAGCTTCTTGTTCTCCATGGCTTTGTACAGGGAATCACTGGGCAAGGCAAAATGGTCCATGCCAATTTCCACGTAACCTGCGTCAAAGAACATCTGTTTGCCCAATTCATACAGATGCCTTTTTTCATGGTCCTTGGGTAGGTCGTTCTCGTCAAAACCTCGCTGACCGACACCTTTGATCCAAGGAACATGAGCATAGCTATAATATGCGATCCTGTCCGGCATCAGCTTTACGGTGTTCTCAATGGTGCCACGGATGCTGGATTCCGTCTGAAAAGGCAGTCCGAAGACCAGATCGTGACTTATCGAGGTGTATCCAATTTTTCGCGACAGATCGTGAATTTTTTTAACCTGCTCAAAGGTTTGAATTCGATTGATGGCTTTCTGCACCACAGGGTCATAGTCCTGAATGCCAAAGCTATTTCGTCTCGAACCCAGGTCGTAAAGCGTCTGGAGCTGTTTTTCACTCGTGTGGTTCGGGTGTCCTTCATAACTGAATTCGAAGTCGGCAAAACGGTCTGCTTTTTTGAAGATGCCATCGATGAGTTTTTTCAGGTTCTCTGCCGAGAAAAAAGTAGGTGTCCCTCCACCGAGGTGTATCTCTTTTATTTTTGGGCGCTCTTCAAGGAGATCGCAATACAGGTCCCATTCCTTGAGAACAGTATCCAGATAAGGTTCTTCGACGCTGTGTCTTTTCGTGATCCGCTTATGACATGCGCAAAAAGTGCAAAGGTTTTCACAGAATGGCAGGTGTATGTAAAGACTGATTCCTTCTGCTTCATTGCTTTCACGAAAGGCTCTTCTCACCGTTTCCTTCCAGTCGGAAAGGGCGATACCCTCCTTGTCCCAAAAGGGAACCGTAGGGTAACTGGTGTACCTGGGCCCCGGGATATTGTATTTCTGGATCAGCGTCGTTTGCATGGCTGGCGATTGATATTTGGTTTAGGCCTTGTACTCCTTAACGGCCTCAATGAATGCCCGCGCGTGATCCACGGGAATATTCGGCAAAATGCCATGGCCCAAATTTACGACGTATTTGTCTTTCCCAAAATCATCGATCATATCTTTGACCATTTTTTTGATCGTGCTTGGTGGAGACAGCAATCGGGATGGATCCATATTTCCTTGCAAGGTAACCTGTCCGCCGGTGAATTCCCGAGCTAGTTTGGGACTGATCGTCCAGTCGACACCCAATGCGGAAACCCTGGAGTTTGCCATTTCCTCAAGAGCGAACCAACATCCTTTCGCAAAAGCGATTACGGGTGCCTGACCGTGGAGTGCGTTGATGATTTGCTCCATGTACTGCCATGAAAATTCCCTGAAGTCGGCAGGGGAGAGCATGCCCCCCCAGGAGTCAAAGATCTGCACAGCATTAACGCCTGCTTCAACCTTCGCTTTCAGGTAGGCAATGGTCGTATCCGTGATCTTCTGCAGTAGCATATGGGCTGCTTCAGGTTGAGTGAAGCAGAATTCCTTAGCCCGGTCAAACGATTTTGAGCCCTGACCCTGAACGCAATAGCAAAATACTGTCCACGGCGATCCGGCAAAACCGATCAGAGGTATCTCGTCTTCGAGCATCTGTTTGGTAAGTTTTATGGCATCCATCACATAACCCAGGGTCTCCTGGATGTCTGGCACCGGGGTTTGTTCAACCTGCTTCCTGGTTCGGATTGGTGTTTGCAAGAAAGGCCCGACACCCGGTTTCATTTCAAAAGGGATGTTCATCGCCTGGGGCACCACCAGGATGTCAGAGAAGAGTATGGCGGCGTCCATGCCATATCGCCTGATGGGTTGCACGGTGATTTCAGCGGCCAATTCAGGGGTTTGACAGCGGGTGAAGAAATCGTATTTTTCGCGAATCGCCATAAACTCAGGCAGGTACCTGCCTGCCTGTCTCATCATCCAGACCGGGGGTCGTGAAACGGTTTCACCTCGCAAGGCCTTCAAGAAGAGATCGTTTTTTATCGTTGTCATATATTGAATTTGTCTGAAATGGTTTTAAAAGAGACGTCGACCGCCTTTTCAAATGTGTTTAAATCATTGTCATTTATTACAGTGGACAAGAACCACGCTTCGAACTGGGAGGGAGGCAGGAAGACCCCATTCTCCATCATGCTCCAAAAAAAGACCTTGAACTTTTCCGTATCGCTCGACTGAGCCGTGGAAAAATCACTTACCGTTTTATCCGTGAAAAAGGCATTGATCATGGAGCCAAAGTGGTTCACTTGCAGGTCAATTTCGTATTTGTCGGCGGCATTGACCAAAATGTTTTTGATCCTGGCGGCTGTCTCGTTCAAAGCATAATAGGGGTCAGAAGCTTTCAATTCACTGAGTGTCGCTAGTCCGCAAGCCATTGCGATGGGGTTTCCGGAAAGCGTTCCCGCCTGGTACATTTCACCCAGGGGAGCCACCATCCGCATGATCTCCTCCCTCGCTCCATAAGCTCCGACTGGGAAGCCACCACCAATTACCTTGCCGAGGCAGGTAATGTCGGCCTCAAGACCCAAAAGCTCCTGGGCTCCACCGAATTTGGATCGAAAACCGGTCATCACTTCATCTGCAATGATGAGAATGCCTTTTTCTTCAGTGATGCGTCTCAGCGCCTCCAGGAAGTCAGGATCCGGCACCACCACACCCATGTTTCCGGCGACAGGCTCCAGGATGACCGCGGCGATGTCATCATGCGAATCGATCTGCTTCTTGACGCTGTCTAAGTCGTTGAACTGGGCAATCAGGGTATTTTTAACGGCCTCTTCCGGCACGCCTTTGCTTCCAGGCAAACTCAAGGTGGCCAGGCCTGATCCCGCAGCTACAAGAAGCGCGTCGGAATGACCGTGATAACAACCCGAGAATTTGATGATTTGATTCTTGCCGGTATAGGCCCTCGCCAGACGAATGGCACTCAGAACAGCTTCTGTTCCTGAATTGACGAAGCGAACCTTGTCCATACCTGGAAAAGCCTCGCAGACCAGTTCTGCGAGCTCTATCTCACCCTCTGTTGAGGCTCCAAAAGTGTATCCTTTCTGAAGGGCTCGCGATACAGCTTCCTGTACTTTTGGGTGTTTATGCCCAAGAATCATGGGTCCGTAGGAGAGAACCAGGTCCAGGTAGTCGTTGCCATCGACATCGACAATATGGCTGCCTTCGGCCCGATCGATGAAAACGGGTGAACCCCCTACGGATTTGAAGGCTCTAACCGGTGAATTTACAGCACCCACCAGGTTTTTCTGGCCTCTTTCAAATAGAATTGACGAATTTTTAAGGTTCATTTCGATTCGTTTTATTGTTGTTCCCGAAGCAATCGGGCTACTTCTTTGGCAAAATAGGTGATGATCAGGTCAGCACCGGCCCTTTTCATGGATAAAAGACTCTCCATCATGACTTTTTTCTCATCGATCCAGCCTTTTTCACCCGCAGCTTTTATCATCGCGTACTCCCCGCTCACATTGTAACATGCAATCGGCACATTGTAACTATTTCGAAGATCCCTGATGATGTCGAGATATGACAACGCCGGTTTGACCATAAGAATGTCAGCTCCCTCCTCCTTGTCAAAGTCGGCTTCCCTGAAGGCTTCCCTTCGGTTGGCCGGATCCATCTGGTAGGTTCGTCTGTCTCCAAAGCTGGGTGCTGAGTCTGCAGCATCCCTGAAAGGACCGTAGTAGGAAGACGAGTATTTCACGGCATAGGACATGATCGGCAGTTGATAAAAGCCTTCTTTATCCAGCGATTCGCGAAGCGTGCGAATCATTCCATCCATCATTCCCGAAGGAGCGACCATATCGGCGCCTGCCCGGGCATGAGAGACGGCCTGCTTTGACAGGTTCTTAAGAGTAGCGTCGTTGTCTACGTCATTGTTGTGGATGATGCCACAATGACCATGACTCGTGTATTCGCAAAAACAGACATCGGTGATTACGTAGAGCTCCGGGTAGTGTTTCTTAATGAACCGGATCGATTTTTGAATGATGCCCTGATCATTCCAGGTCTCCGATCCGATCTCATCTTTGGAATCAGGGATGCCAAAAAGGATCACGGCCCGAATGCCAAGATCTTTGACTGCATCTAATTCTTCCGGAACTGTGTCCAGGGAAAAACGATAGATTCCCGGCATGGATTCAATTTCCTTTTTGATCCCCTTTCCCTCCTCGATAAAGATGGGATAGATCAAGTCGTCAACTGTCAATTGGTTCTCTCGAACCAAACTGCGAATGCCGTCATTGGTTCTAAGTCTTCTTGTTCTGTTCATGATCCTGCATTTGATTCAAAATAGTCATTGACCGACTGGATTACGGCTTCAACCGAAGGACTTTTCGCTTCGATGACCGTTTGGAAGGCCTTTCGTGCAGCTCCCGCTGTTGTAGCTCCAATGCAGAATGCCACCTCGGATCCAGGTTTGTTCTTTTGAAGATAGCTCTCTATTCCTGACGGACTGAAGAACAATAATCCCTCGTAGCGGTTCTTGAGTTCATCAGGTGTCATCAAGGTCAAATAGCTCACAACCTCATGGACATTGTGTTTGTGTTTTTCAAGAATCTCGGGAAGCTCATCCCGTCTCAGATCCCCGCAGAAAAAAGTGAATTCCTGGGGTTGGTCAAAAGCATCGACCAGGTATTCGGCCAGTTTGCGAGCAGAGTTTGCTGTATGAGTGACCTTGCCTATGCGTTTTTCAATGAGTCGTTTGGTTCTTCTCCCGACACAATATATATTCCCGATCTTGAGATCCTTTCCTTCAGCGCTGTCAACCAGAGATTCAACTGCGTTTTGACTGGTTAGGATGACGTGTGGCATATCCTTCTTCAGCTCGGTCGTCTTGATGCGCTGATGTCTGACTGTTATGAAGTCACTCATGTCAATGCCCACGTCTTTGTTCAGTTCGCTGCTTTGAGCGATCGATATGTGCTTGGTTGAGAATATTCTATGCTTTTTATCGACTTGTCCGATCTGACGGAGCAATTTTTTTCCGCCCCGATCGAGAATGTAATTAGCCCCAAATTCAGCCAGATCCGTTATATGCGATGTCGCAACAGTCTTGCTGAACTCGATTTTCTTTTTTCCATCGAGACTGAAAAGTGCTCCTCTAAAGGTTAACTCCTCATCTTTTATCTGTGCCAAAGCTCCTATTGGCGCCGAACATCCTCCTTCAAGTCTCCTGAGGAATTCCCTTTCAAGGCTGGTGCATATTTCCGTTTCCCGATCGTTGATTTCAGCACAAATTTTCAGTAGCTCCTCGTTTTCGGCAAGAGCCGCGATCATTACAGCGCCCTGTGCAGGTGCGGGCAGCATCCAGTCAAGCTTGATGTTCTCCTTGGGCAGGATGCCGATTCTTTTTAAGCCGGCAAGCGCAAATATGGCTCCGTCCCAATCATTCGATCTCAATTTACTGAGTCGGGTATTGACATTGCCTCGGAGCCCGGTTATTTTATGATTCGGAAACCTGTGCAGCCATTGAGCCTTTCTTCTTTGACTGCCGGTGGCAATCGTAGCTGTAGGATTTGAGAAAAACTCCTCATTATTCTTTAAAACCAGGATGTCCTGATGGTTTCCGCGCTTGAGAACGGCTGCTTGCTCAATGCCTTTGGGGAGTTGAGTCGGAACATCCTTCAGGGAATGCACGGCAATATCGATTCGTCCATTGAGAAGCGCTATGTCCAGGTTTCTGGTAAACACACCTGTGGTGCCCAACTCATAAAGTGGCTTGGTCAATACTTCATCACCGATGGAATCGATTTTCACAATCTCCGTTTCGTGCCCGAGATGAACGAGCTGGTCAGACACAGTATGAGCCTGCCAAAGTGCCAGCTGACTGGATCTGGTTCCAATGCGGATAATGGTTTTCATGCTATTCTTCAGTAGTCTCTTCCAGGTTGAATACCTCTTTCATCACTCGGATGCTCTGATTTGCCCGCGAATTGTCGGCTTTCAGATGAAGCGCGAATTTTGAAACTATTTTACTGATCATTTGTGAAGTTACGTCTTCAAGGAGCTCAATGTTTTCGTGCTCAGCTTTTCTCGCGTGGGCCGTAATGGCGTCCTGCTGGATCATCTCCAGCGATTTCTTAAGCGAGTTGATCGCCGGCGTGCTCTTGCGAAAAGAGAGCCATTCGTAGAACTCGACCTTGTACTTTTGAATGATTTCCTCTACCAAAGGAATCTGCTTTCTTCTTTCTTCCAGGGTCTGCTCTGTTTTTTCAGACAACACATCGACGTCGATTATCTCCTTGTCTTCTTGATTTGACAATTCGGGATCGACATTTCTCGGGATCGAAAGATCTATGATAAGCTGTTTTTTTCCACTTTTTACATCTGTAGCTTTCACCGTGGGACTCGGGGCTCCGGTGGCGACGATTACAATGTCGTTCTTCTGGATTTCCTCCTGCAGCTCTTCGTGCTTCCTGGCTTTGACCGGAACGCTTTTGGTCAATTCAAAAGCCTTGGAATCTGTTCTGTTGATCACGGTAACTTCGTGCCCCTTCAAATATTCCGAACAGCTCTTCGCCGTGCTTTCACCAATGTCGCCCAACCCGTATATCAGAATTCTCTTTCCGTCGTATTCTTTGTACTTGTCTTTGATGTATTGGATTGCAGCGTAGGAAACCGTTGTCGTTCCTGAGCTGATGCTGGTCTTGTTTTTCGTTTCCTTGCTCGCGTGCAGAGCCGTGTTGAACAAACGCTCGAGATAAGCATTGAGCGTACCTGCTTTTTTTGCCCGCCCAAAAGCATCTTTCAATTGCCCCACAATCTCATAGTCACCCAGTATCTGACTGTCAAGACCCGTAGCGATTCTAATGACATGCTCAGCTGCTTCGCTGTTCTTGTAGACATAGGAAACTTCAGCAAATTCTTCGACTTTGCCCTTTGAATATTTGCACAATAAAGAGATTAGCTGAAAGGGATGTTTGGAAAAGCCCATGATCTCAACGCGGTTGCATGTAGATAATACAACAACACTGTTGACACCATTGTCCTTGGCTTCAGATAAGAGGGCCATCTGCTGGTCCTTGCTTAGACTGAACTTGCTCCTTGTTTCTACGTCGGCCTTTTTGTAGTTAAGACCGATTAGGTAGAACTTTTTGCAATCCGGGTTTTTTGTCATTCCTGTGGTATTCGTTACACCTTAGTTATTAATTGTATTCCAAAAAAGAGTTGGTTCAAAATTACGCTCCAGGAAAATTAAAAACTATGACATATATCACCTCCAAAACTCTTGTTCCGTAAATTAGAATCTTTCTAAATAACAGTAATTATAGGTGTTGGCAAGCGATTTGATTTTTTAGTCGTGACAAAAATATAGACTTTGCCGCCCAATAGATGTCGGAAGAAACAAAAAAAATATCGATATAAGTTTATCGAAATAAGCGTCAAAAAGAAATTCGCTAAATTCAGTTAAAAGCTAAAAATAGTATCTTTGCACAGTTTGAAAAACTAACTAAAAACAGATCATTTTGTCGAAAAAAGGAGTTTTACTTGTCAACCTGGGTTCACCGGACAGCACAAAGGTTAGCGATGTGCGAAAATATTTGGATGAATTCTTAATGGATGAAAGGGTGATTGACATCGCCTACTGGAAGCGATTTTTGCTTATTAAGGGTATAATACTGAACACAAGGCCAAAAAAATCCGCTGCAGCCTATAAAAAAATATGGTGGAAGGAAGGGTCACCTCTTGTGGTGATCTCAGAACGATTCACCGAGAAACTGCGCAAGCGAACGGACCTTCCTGTTGCTTTAGGGATGCGATATGGGTCGATGAGCATCGAAAAGGGCTTCAGGGAATTGATTGACCAGGGCGTGGATGAAGTGCTGCTTGTTCCATTGTATCCGCACTATGCCATGTCTTCCTATGAGACAGTGGTTGAGAAGGCGAGAGAAGTGATTGAGAAATCCTTTCCAAAGATCAATATGGATTTGGTGGACCCTTTTTACAATAAATCAGACTATATCGAGGTGATGTGCCGTAATATAGAGGAGCAGCTCGAAGGCTTTGAATACGATCATATTCTCTTCTCGTATCATGGAATTCCCGAACGACATATTTATAAATCTGATTTCACGGGCTCGCATTGCAAGATAGATGGCAGTTGTTGCCAGATGAAGTCAGAAGCGCATACAACATGTTACAGGCACCAGTGCTTTGAGACAACAAGGGCCATCGCCGGGCAGATGAAATTAAAACCGGGCACCTATAGCGACTCTTTTCAGTCTCGATTGCTCAAGGACCCCTGGTTGAGACCATACACCGATTTTGAATTGGAGCGATTGGCCGAAGAAGGTGTCAGGAAGTTGGCAGTGGTTACTCCTGCGTTCGTTTCGGATTGTCTCGAGACCCTGGAGGAAATAGCCATGGAAGGAAAAGAGGAGTTCATCGAAGCTGGTGGAGAGGATTTCAGGCACATTGGATGCCTGAATGATTATGATCCCTGGGTGGAGGTCATGAGCAACTGGATCAAGGAGTGGGAAGTCGCCGGCGTCGAACCTGCATTGCAGTCTTAATTATAGGCAAATGGAATACCTGTATATCAAATCTCTCCACATAATTTTTGTAACCACCTGGTTTGCGGGCCTTTTTTACATCATTCGACTCTTCATTTACTATAAGGAGGCAGATGAAAAGGATGAGCCAGCCCGGTCGATATTGAAGAAGCAGTACGCATTGATGTCAAAAAGACTCTGGTACATCATCACGTGGCCCTCTGCAGTTTTGGCGACAGTTTTTGCGGCCTGGCTGCTCTGGCTGCAGCCCTTTTGGCTGGAGGCACCCTGGATGCTGATCAAACTCGGATTTGTCCTTTTGCTATACGCTTATCACTGGTCGTGTCACGTGATGTACAAACAGATAGAGAAGGGTGAATTGAAATATTCGGCTTATGCCCTGAGGATCTGGAACGAAGTCGCCACGATTATTCTTTTTGCCTGCGTGTTCCTGGTGGTTTTGAAAAACACACTCGGATGGATTTTCGGCGTGTTGGGAATTTTTGGCGTTTCCGTGGTGCTGATGCTCGGGATCAAGCTTTACAAGAATATTCGGGAGAAGAAAAGCTGGGACAAGGGATAAATAGTGAAGAATCTAAGCTGGAAAAAAAGGTTTTGGATCGGGCTTGTCTTTGATGCCATAGGAATGCTTTCCTTTTTCTTTCCTGTCGCCGACGTAATTTGGGCACCCCTCTCTGCCTATCTGATGATCCGCATGTATCCGGGAACAACGGGCAAAATAGCCGGGGTTGTTTCTTTTCTGGAGGAAGCCATACCGGGATTGGACTTCTTTCCTTCCTTCACCCTCACCTGGCTCTATTCCTATTTTTTCGAGAGACGGAAACTTACTTAAGGAAGCGTTTAAAACCCATGCGTTGCAACATCTTCTTCTCCATGTTCCAGAAGAACTTCTTTTGACCGAAGAGCGCCCCGACAAAAACCAGGGTGATCTGATAGACGATAAACACGACGAGTATCCGAATCGGCCAATAGATTAGTGGGTTGGTCGTTTCCCTGGAAATACCAATCAGCTCGGTTATAGGGTTGGTAAGGTACATGGAAAGCGACCCATTGATGGCAAAAACGATAAAAATTATGACAATCTGGAAATTGGACTCAATGCCCCATCGTTCCTTCAATTTATCCATTGATCAAAATTTTGGCAAATGTAACCATTCTGAAAATAATTCAAAGTTTTTTTCTAAAAAAGCGATTCGCGTGGGAATTCCTCATTGCCGCTGGCATTCCTGAGGAGAGAAATATTTTACTATCTTCCCGGCTCAATTCAAGAAGGAGAAATCTCTAAAATAATCCAAAGGGAAATGAAAAAAATGGCTCTACACTGGAAAATATTGATCGGAATGGTGCTCGGAGTGCTCTTCGGTTTGCTCATGGTCAACTTTCCATGGGGCAAGGAAGTCGTGCAGGACTGGATCAAGCCTTTCGGAACCATTTTTATCAACGCCTTGAAGCTGATTGCCGTTCCGCTGATCCTCGGATCGCTAATCACGGGGGTTTCTGATCTCAAGGACATTTCCAAGCTCTCCAAAATGGGAGGGAAGACAGTGATCACTTATTTGTTGACAACGATCATAGCTGTTTCCATTGGGCTTTTCCTGGTGAATGTCATCGTTCCAGGTAAATCCATAACTGAAGAAACCCGAACGGAATTGGTTTCGAATTACTCTCAAAGCACGCAAAAATACAAGGACGAGGCTCAGAATCAAAAGCAACAGGGTCCGCTTCAAGCCCTCGTGGATTTGGTGCCAGACAATATTATTGGAGCATCGGGGCAGAATAAGAATATGCTACAGGTAATCTTCTTCGCAATTTTCTTCGGGGTTGGTCTCATTCTGCTTCCGGAAGAGCGCGCCAAACCCGTAAAGGATTTCTTTTCAAGCTTCAACGAGGTGATCCTCAAGATGATTGACCTCATCATGTTGGCCGCACCTTATGGTGTGTTTGCCCTTCTCGCTGCGCTTATCGCCGAGTCGCCCAGTGCCGACTTATTTATTGCGCTGTTGTGGTATGCGCTTACAGTTGTTTTGGGTCTGACCTTGATGATTGGTTTCTATATTGGTCTTGTCTATGCATTTACCGGTAAGAAACCCACCTGGTTCCTTCAGGGAATTTCTCCTGCCCAACTCCTGGCGTTCTCCACCAGTTCAAGTGCAGCAACCCTGCCTGTGACTATGGAGCGAGTTAATGAGCACCTGGGTGTGGAGGAGGAGGTCTCCAGTTTCGTGCTTCCCATAGGGGCTACTATCAATATGGATGGTACGAGTCTGTACCAGGCGGTAGCTGCGGTTTTCATCGCACAAGCCTTTGGCATGGAGCTTAGTTTGGGAGTTCAATTGGGCATTGTTGCAACGGCAACCTTAGCGAGCATCGGTTCGGCAGCCGTTCCGGGAGCAGGCATGGTGATGCTGGTGATTGTCCTTGCACAAGCAGGGATTCCGGAAGCCGGATTGGCACTTATTTTTGCCGTTGACAGGCCGCTTGACATGTGTCGCACAGTAGTCAATGTGACAGGTGATGCCACCGTTTCGATGATCGTTGCCAAGACGGAGGGCAAACTTGGTGAACCCCACGTCAAGGACTGGGATGACACTTATGTTTCCTGATATTTATCCTACCATCGCATCAATAAGCTGCCCCAGGTGAATCCGCTGCCGAAGGCTGCCAGCAATACAATGTCTCCTTCATTTACCTTTCCACTTTCCCAGGCTTCTGTCAGGGCGATGATGATGGAGGCCGCAGTCGTATTTCCGTATTTCATGATGTTGTTGTACACCTGATCGTTGCGCAATTTGAATTTCTGCTGAATGAATTGTGAAATTCTCAAGTTGGCCTGATGCGGGATGAAGAGATCGATATCCTCAGGACGCACCTGATTCGCAGCCAGGGCTTCCATGATGACCTCGCTGAAACGAACGACGGCGTTTTTGAAAACGAAAGTCCCATCCATGTATGGAAAGTACGAGACATCCTCTTCTTTGGACTCAATGATTTCGGGCACCCAATGTTTGATGCTGGGCGAGGCAACGATCAGTTTGTCAGCGAATTTCCCCTCGCTGTGAAGGTGAGAGGAGAGAATTCCTTTGTTGGAGTCCTCGGTCCTGGAGAGCACGCAGGCTCCAGCTCCATCTCCAAATATCACTGAAACTCCCCTTCCCCGGGTAGTTTTGTCAAGACCGTTCGAGTGATATTCCGATCCGATGACAAGAATATTCTTGTACATGCCTGTCTTGATGAATTGATCGGCGACAGAAAGCGCGTAGACAAATCCCGAGCATTGATTCCTGACATCGAGGGCGCCTATGGTGTTCATTCCCAGCATGTCTTGGATCTGCACCCCACACCCGGGGAAATAGTAGTCCGGACTCAGCGTAGCGAAAACGATGAAGTCGATGTCTTCATTGGAAAGTCCTGCTCGCTCAATGGCTATTTTCGCAGCTTTCGCTCCCATTGTCGCAGAGGTTTCATCGCTTCCTTCTGGGATCCATCGTCTTTCCTTTATCCCTGTTCTTTCCTGGATCCATTCATCGCTGGTATCCATCATTTTCGTCAGGTCGTCATTGGTGACAACATTTTCCGGCACGAAGAATCCCATGCCTGTTATTGTAGAATTGTACATCATTTTTTACAATGTTTATTTGCGCGTCCTTATAAAGCGAAGAGTCAATTGAGAGTATCTCAGTTGTCCGTGCAGAAGCAAAGATAAGAATTCGGCGGGTTCTGTCATCTTGTCATAGATCACGGTTTGGTATTTCTTTTGATTGGCAAGAAAGTGAATGAATTAAAACAATAAAAAAAACATTTAAAAATATGGCTAAAGGAAAAATCAATGTACATGTTGAGAATATCTTTCCGCTGATCAAGAGGTTCTTGTACTCAGATCACGAGATATTCCTGAGAGAGTTGATCTCGAACGCGACGGATGCGACGCTAAAACTGAAACACCTTGCTTCCATTGGCGAGTACAAGGGAGATGTCGATTCGGCCCGCCTGGAGGTGAAAATTGACAAAGAAGGAAAAAAGCTTCACATCATAGACCAGGGAATTGGCATGTCCAAGGAGGAGGTTAAGAAATACATCAATGACATCGCCTTTTCAGGAGCTGAGGAGTTTCTTGAAAAATTCAAGGATGAGAAAAACGATGCAGGGATTATCGGGCACTTTGGTCTGGGATTCTATTCGGCTTTCATGGTGGCCAGCCAGGTTGAGATTCTGACGAAATCGTATAGAGAAGACGAAGAAGCTGCGCACTGGATCTGTGATGGATCTCCGGAGTATACGCTTAAGAAAGCCGAGAAAAAGGATAGGGGAACAGAGATTATTTTGCACATCGACGAGGATTCTACAGAGTTTCTCGAAGAGCAAAGGATCAACGAGCTCCTGTTGAAATACAACAAGTTCATGCCGATCCCGATTAAATTCGGAACGGAAGAGGTGCCTGATCCGGACCACAAGCCCAAGAAGGTAAAGGACAATGACGGCAAGGAAACTACCGAGCCTCAGAAGATGATCACTGTTGACAAGATCATCAACAACACGGACCCGGCCTGGACCAAACAACCCACAGATCTGAAAGATGAGGATTACAAGGCTTTCTACAGAGAATTGTACCCGATGCAATTTGAGGAACCTCTGTTCCATATTCACCTGAATGTAGACTATCCGTTCAACCTTACTGGGATTCTTTACTTCCCGAAGCTGACCACCAACATGGATGTTCAGAAGGACAGAATACAGCTCTATCAGAACCAGGTTTTCGTGACCGAC
>JAUIKV010000030.1 GCA_030430615.1 Bacteroidia bacterium | reverse complement strand
GCCGTCGCCCTGGCCAGCCATTACCTGGGAAAGACAAAAAGCGAAAAAGTCAAAATTCAAACCAGAGGGGGTGATCTCGAGGTGGATTTCACCTATGTGAATGGCAGATTTTCCAATATAGTGCTGACCGGCCCGGCTACCTTTGTATTTAAAGGTAAAATAGAAATAATATAGTGAAATTACTTGAAAATAAACATATTAAATTAAGATCTTTGGAGCCAAAAGATCTCGAAGATCTGTTTGAAATAGAAAACGATTCCACTATGTGGGATATGAGTGACACACTTGCACCCTTTTCCCGCGATTTGCTGTCAAAGTACCTGGAAGAATCCGGCAAGGACATTTTCGAGGCCAAACAACTGCGGCTGGCGATTTCTCCAAACGGAAGCGAGGAGCTCATTGGGCTCATTGATTTGTTTCAATTTGAGCCTCATCACCGCAGGGCCGGGATCGGAATCATAGTAAAAAAAGATCATCAGCTGAAGGGAATTGCGACCAATGCCGTTGAGCTGATTGCTCAATACGCTTTTCGATTTCTCGGATTGCACCAGGTGTTCGCCCAGGTCCCGGCTAACAATGCGGGCAGTAGAAGACTTTTTGAGAAAAAGGGCTTTACGCTCTCCGGAACATTGAGAGAGTGGAAGAAAGATAAGAATGGTTTTACCGACGTGTTGATTTACCAATTGATGAACCCCGAGCACATATGAAAAAGAAGATCGGAATCTTAATTGCCGTTTTGGCGCTGATTGCAATCGTTTATGCCTACAGGATCTACACAAGGATCTACTCGAGCAATGTTATTGAAACGACTTTCGTATACATCCCGACCGATTCGGACTTCCAGGAGTTTTTACCCTTGATTCAACCCTACCTGAAAGATGTTGAAGGATTTGTATGGGTGGCAGAAAAAAAGAACTATCCCAACACGATTCGCGCTGGAAAATTCAAAATTCAAGAGGGCATGAGCAACGAGGAGCTCGTCAATCACCTTCGCGGGGGCAAACAGGAAACGGTCACACTCACTTTCAACAATCAGGACACTTTTGAAAAACTCGCCGGTCGAATAGCCGCGCAAATCGAGGCTGATTCGGTAAGTGTCTTAAAAGCACTGCAAGAAGAAGGCTTTCAACAGGAAAACGGATTCGACCGCAGCACTGCTCTTGCAATGTACATTCCAAACTCCTATGACTTTTACTGGAACACCTCGGCAGACGGATTCAGGGATCGCATGTTGACCGAATACAAGCGATTCTGGAACGAGAAAAGGATCGCCAAGGCCGAACAGCTAAAACTTACTCCCATGCAGGTTTCCACTCTGGCCTCCATAGTCCAGAAAGAGACAGCGGTGGTGTCGGAGCGCAAGACTGTTGCCGGCCTATACTTGAATCGGCTTTGGGATTTCTGGCCCTTGCAGGCAGACCCTACAATCATCTATGCCCTGAAGCAAAAATACGGGCAGGACAAGGAGTACAAGCGTGTGCTAAATGAGGATCTGACCATTGACTCGCCCTACAACACCTATGTCAATTTTGGACTGCCTCCAGGTCCGATTGCGATGCCCGACATCTCCTCGATTGATGCGGTTCTCAATTACGAAAAGCACGATTATTACTACATGTGCGCCAGTGTTAAGAACATCGGCCACCACGAATTTGCCAAAACACTCGCGGAACACAATGCAAATGCCCGCGCCTACCAGAAATGGGTGAGCGAACAAGGCATTAACCGATGATTCCAGGCTCGTGAGACGGATGATCAAATACCCGAGCAGATCAGGCCTTCTTTTGGCCCCATCATTCATTATCATTCTGTTTCTTGTATTGCTTCCCGATTTGGGAAGCAGGCTCCAGGCTCAAAATAAGACCCCGTTTTTTCAACGATCTGACACCCTGAACAAACAGCGCAGAACTGCCGTATACGTTACCGAAGCTGCCCTGGGCACGGCCGCCCTGATCGGCCTTAATGAATTGTGGTACTCCCAGTATCCGCGATCGAGCTTCAAATCGCTCAACGACAACAGCCAGTGGATGCAGATGGATAAATTCGGGCACATCTTCAGCTCCTACTATATCGGTAAAATGGGAATGGATGCCTTGGCTTGGGCCGGGGAGTCTAAAAAGAACCAGCTGATCTATGGGGCAACTCTAGGCTTTGTGTTTCTGACGACAATTGAAGTCCTGGATGGCTTTTCAGAGGAATGGGGCTTCTCCACAGGTGACGTCATGGCCAATGCACTGGGAACCGGGCTGCTCGTTGGCCAGGAAGTGTTGTGGAACGAGCAGCGAATCCAGATGAAATTCTCCTTCATGACCACGGAATACGCCAAAAACAACCCCGAAAAACTGGGTGAAACCACCCTGGAACAACTCCTTAAAGACTACAACGGACAAACGTATTGGCTTTCATTCAATCTCAGGTCTTTCTTCAAAGAGAGCAAGATTCCAAAATGGCTCAATGTTTCAATTGGATATGGTGCCAACGGTTTGCCGGAAGATAGCCTGGACTATTCGACTTCTCCACCAGAGCCCATCGAGTCCTATCGGCAGCTATTCACGAGCGTAGACATAGATCTCACAAAAATTCCCACCAATTCGGATTTCCTCAAAACCGTGTTCAACGTGTTCAATTTTGTGAAAATTCCGGCCCCTACCGTTGAGTATCGAACCAATGGGAGTTGGAAGTTCCACTTCCTTTATTTTTAACAACCTGTTAACGTGATGTTTATCGTATTTATTAATAAATGCGTATCTTTGTCCCAACATGTAAATTTTAGGTACTCCCTAACTAAAATATGCAGTTATGAAAAAGAATATAAAGTATGTCGCCTTATCGGCGCTCATACTGACCGCGTTCACCAAAGATGATTCCAATTCATTTAACGGTAGAAAAGTCAGGTATAACCTGCACGAACAAAATGCGATTGTGACAGTGTCCAAAAGCATCGAACCCTTTCAACTTGTTTACACCCCAACTGTTGACTCCCGCTACGTGGGCTTCAAAGAGGCGCTGGCCTTTAAAGAGTCGCGTGGCAACTACAAGAAAATAAACTCTTTTGGCTATTTGGGCAAATATCAGTTCGGCGCATCCACTTTAAACAGGATTCGCATTTACGACATCAAGGAATTTCTCAACAATCCTGAGCTGCAGGAAGAGGCATTCTACACGCTTTGCTCTTTGAACAAATGGATCCTGAAAAGGGACATCCAGTGGTCAGTGGGCAAAAAGATCAATGGTATCGAAATCACCGAATCGGGCATTTTGGCTGCCGCGCACCTTGCCGGGGCTGGCAATGTCAAGAAATATCTCAGAAGCAATGGTGAGTACAACGCCTACGACGCATTCGGAACAGATGTCGAGCAATACATGAAAAGGTTCAGTGGCTATGACACTTCAATGATCAAGCCGGTCAAAAACGCCAAAATTAGCATCGACCGATTTATGTCCGAAGAAGAAGATGCCTCAGAATTTGTGGACAATGAAGATGCAGGGTCTCTTGTGAAGGTCGGGTGATTCATTTTTCCAGTCTGCCGCAGTCTGGGTGCGAATGTATTCGGCCGGAAGCGTAAGATCAGCCGCAACGCATAATTGTGTGGATGGAGTCAAGGTCGCCTTGAATTGATCCAACAACTTGTTGTTTCGATACGGGGTTTCTATAAAAATCTGTGACTGTTGCAGTTCCTTCGAGCGTTTTTCAAACATCTTGATGCTTTTCTTGCGCTCGGCATTCTCAATCGGCAAATAGCCGTTGAATGCAAAATTCTGCCCGTTCAAGCCGGATGCCATCATGGCCAAAATGATCGATGAGGGACCCACCAGGGGAACCACCTGCACTTTCTTCATATGCGCCAGCATGACCAGGTTTGCCCCGGGATCAGCCACAGCGGGAACCCCCGCCTCTGAAAGCAACCCCACACTTATCCCCTGAAAACAGGGATCGATAAAAGACTTGGCTTCAAAATCGGTCGTAAACTTGTCCAGCACGAACAGCCTTAGAGAAGGCTGAGATTTACGAGGCGCTATCTTCTTGATGAATCGCCTGGCGGATTTTTCATTCTCAACGATGAAAAAATCGAGCTCTTCAACTTTCTTTTTCACCGAAATCGGAAGAACCTCAAGAGGTTCATTCATTCCCAGAGTGGTAGGAATCAGGTAAAGTTTTCCAAAATCACTTTTCATTGTCCAGGTGGGTTGCAATCACTTCACAGGCCGTATCGAGCAGTTTGTACACGTTATCAAATCCCTGGGAACCTCCATAATAAGGATCAGGCACCTCACGCTTTTCTCCGGGGTAGAGCTCATCCAGGATCATCCTGACCTTGTCTCGCTCTAAATCCGAAGAGGCCATTTCAAGGACATCTGAGTAATTCGAACGATCCATCACGTAGATCAAATCAAATTTATGAAAATCAATGGGAGTGAATCTTCGGCATCTTTGATCGGTAATGTCCAGGTTGTAATTTCGGGCCACTTCAATTGACCTTGCGTCCGGCAAGTGTCCAACATGCCAACCTCCGGTTCCGGCAGAATCGACGAAAACTTTTTGAGAATCCACTTTGGACTTTAGTATGCCTTCGGCCAAAGGTGACCTGCATATGTTTCCCAAACAGACCATCAATACCCGAACCATAGGGACATGAATTAAAAGGTGAGCTTTTTAGTTAGTTCGTCAACGTATTTACGGAATTGCTTGTCCGTTTCAGTGAGGTTGTCTACGGTTTTGCAAGCGTGCAAAACTGTGGCGTGATCGCGGCTTCCTATTTGCGAACCAATGCTGGCAAGAGAGGCTTTGGTCATTCTTTTTGCAAAGTACATGGCCAATTGGCGTGCCTGAACGATATGACGTTTTCTCGTCTTCGACTGCAAAGTTGTGACATCCATTTCAAAGTACTTCGACACCACTTTCTGAATGTAATCGATCGAAACCTCCTTCTTGGTGTTCTTGACGAACTTGTCAACAATTTGCTTGGTAAGTGAAAGTGTGAATTCTTTTCTATTGAACGAGGCCTGGGCAATAAGTGAAATCAATACGCCTTCAAGCTCACGCACATTGGTCTTGATATTCTTGGCAATGTACTCGACGATCTCTTCTGGTATTTCAACCCCGTCGCGGAACATCTTGCTTTTCAGAATGCTGATGCGCGTTTCGTAATCCGGAGCTGCAAGTTCTGCCGAAAGGCCCCATTTGAACCTCGAAAGTAGTCTTTGCTCAATGTCTTGCATATCGACAGGCGCCTTGTCAGAGGTCAGGATTACTTGTTTCCCATTCTGATGCAGGTGATTGAAGATATGGAAGAATACATCTTGTGTGCCCGATTTGCCAGAAAGAAACTGAACATCATCAACGATCAGAACATCGATCATTTGATAAAAGTGAATGAAGTCATTACGCGTATTGGCCTTGACCGAGTCGATGAATTGTTGTGTGAATTTCTCCGCTGAGATATAGAGAACTGTCTTTTCAGGATAACGCTCCTTTATTCTCACTCCAATGGCTTGTGCCAGGTGTGTTTTGCCCAGCCCGACGCCGCCGTAAATCAAAAGCGGATTGAATGAGGTTCCACCGGGCTTGTTTGAGACCGCCATACTGGCTGATCTCGCAAGACGATTGGAATCCCCTTCAATGAAGTTTTCAAAATTGTAATTCGGGTTGAGCTGTGATTCGATTTTCACTTTCTGAATCCCCGGAATGACAAACGGATTTTTCAGCTCTCTTTTGTCAATCTGGAGCGGCATTGTCATTCCCTGAGAATTGAAAGGTTTTTTATTCGAGCTTGGAAATTTCACCGTGTGTGGCTTCTTGTTGCTGTAGGTGTTTTCCATCCGCACATCGTAAACCAGTTTGGCATTGTCTCCCAGCTCACGAACGAGTGCGACGCGCAGCAATTTTATATAATGCTCCTCGAGCCACTCGAAAAAGAATTTGCTGGGCACCTGGATCGTGAGCACGTCTCCGGCCAACTTCATCGGTTTAATGGGTTCAAACCAGGTCTTGTAGGCCTGTGGTTTGATGTTATCTTTAATAAAAAGCAAACAATTATTCCATACAGATGAAGCTGTTCTCGTCATTTAAAAAATCTATTTCGAATTTAGTAAAGTTCCCTTATTTCCGATGAAAATAGTAGACCCTATTTCCACTACAAATTTGTGAATAAACTTTAGCATAAAAAAATAAAAATGGTATTGATTATTATTTTTTTTTTGGTTAAACTGTGCAGCCTCAAAATACAAAAATATGCTTAAAAACCAAACAAAAATTCGAGTTCGTTACGGCGAAACCGATCAAATGGGCTACGTCTATTACGGCAATTACGCCCAGTATTTTGAGGTCGGGAGAGTTGAATGGCTTCGCAGTCTGGGGGTTAGCTACAGGAGCCTGGAAGAATCGGGCGTAATGCTCCCGGTAATCAAGCTCGAAATAGATTATATCAAACCTGCCAAATACGACGACCTTTTAACGATTACCACCACCTTGAGCAAGAAGCCCCTGGTCAAGATCGAATTTGATTTCGAGATCACGAATGAAAAGAACGAATTGATAACCACCGGGTTCGCCAGACTGGTTTTTATGGATATGAAAAAAAGCAAACCCATAAAGGGACCTTCTGAACTTCTGAAGAGCATCAATGCCCACTTCGACTGAAGCCTCAATTGAGGCCTTCGAGGTCCTTCACTTGCACCTCATGCATCTGAGAGAGACTTTCTCGAAAATCCATCTCTTTGCTTTTGCTTACCAACAATTCAAGTTGGACACTCATATCCATCTCCTGACTTTTGATCTCGATCTGCTTTTCTTTTATGAGTCGCATCACCTTGTCCATCTGCGGATATTCAAATTCGAGCCGGAAGGGCAATTTGATCTCTTTTCGAATCACAGACCCATGATCTACAGCCAAACGAGCCGACTCCCGGTAAGCCTGTATCAGGCCGCCGACTCCAAGTTTAGTGCCACCAAAATACCGTATGACCGCAATGAGCACATCAGTTAACTCATAGGACAGAATCTGACCGTAAATGGGCTTTCCCGCACTATTTGCAGGTTCTCCGTCGTCATTGTACCGGTACTCAAGCTTCTCTTTCCCAAGTCTCCAGGCATAGCAACAGTGATTCGCCTTAGGATTTTCATCGCGCAAACCCTTCAAAAGCCGATCGATCTCCTCCCTCGAGCTCACAGGGTAGGCGTAAGCGATGAATTTACTTCCCTTTACTTTGTATACTGGGGATTCAACAGGGCCTTTCAGAGTTTTGTAGGTTTCCATTTTCTTATTGTAGTCGCGGGCTATCAAAGAGTGCGAGCTCTATTTTTTCATTTTTCTGTGAAAAAGGAGCCGGTCTCTACCAATCATTTTTTCATTCGACGGTTCCCCCGGTAAATTCGGCGCGCTAATTCCCCCATTGAATCGGATTTCTCCTTTAAAAATGCGAGCTTCATCCCAAAGTCCGGCCTTAATGAATGAATTCAGGGTCAAGGCACCACCCTCTATGATCAGTGACTGCACCTCTTCACTATATAGAAAATCGGCGATTTGCTCAGGCAGCGAAGCAGAAAAGTCTAATTCTTCAATTCGAACGTTCTTCTTTAATTCTCCGGGAACAGAACCCGGATGATCATTCTTGCCGGCAAAAACGATCGTCTGAAAACCGCTTTGAAATACTTTGCTTGCCCAGTCTGATCTTCCCTGCCTGTCGATTACGAGTCTCAATATGGAATTCCCTTTCACTTCTCTTACTGTCAGACTCGGATCGTCCTGCAGGGCAGTTCGGGTCCCTACGAGTATTGCAACTTCTTCGGCTCTCCATTTGTGAACCAATTGACGTGAATACTCATTTGAGATCCAAACCGGGCCCTTCTCTTCTGCTCTATTTTCAGAAGGAAACAGAAAGCCGTCAGCGCTTTCCGCCCATTTCAAAATGATATATGGCCTTTTCTGGCTGTGAAAGGTGAAGAACCTTCTGTTCAATTCCCTGCACTCTTTTTCAAGAATTCCTGTCGTCACCTGACAACCGTTTTTCTCAAGCCTAGCGACGCCAGTCCCATTTACCTCTGCGTTGTCATCCAGACTTCCAATGAATACGCGAGGAATCCCCATTTTGACAATAAGGTCGGCGCACGGAGGTGTCCTTCCGTGATGAGAACAAGGCTCCAGATTGACATAGAGTTCCGAATCATCTAAAAGAGCCTTGTCCTCTACCGAATCAATGGCATTGACCTCAGCATGAGCCTCCCCTGCTTTTCGGTGCCATCCTTCACCGATGATCTTTCCCTGGTGAACAATCACACACCCGACAAGTGGGTTTGGATAGGTGCTTCCCAATCCATTCGCAGCCAGCTGCAAGCAGCGGTGCATGTATTTTTCTTGTTCGTTCAATGCTCTGATGATGAAACGCGAATTTATAAAAAGATTACCTTTGAAGCCTTATCAACTCAAGAAAGTTGCCACCATGACACTGCCAGAGATCAGGAGTCTTTTTTTGCAGAAACTGAATCACCTCTATCCAGAAACTGAAATTCTTTCGTTTTTTCATCTGTTGTTGGAGCATCATTTCGGGACAAGAAAAGTTGACCTGGCACTTGATCCCGAACTTATGAGAAAAGAATGGCCTGAGGATGTATTCTTGGAAGCGCTCAGGGAATTGGAGCAGGAAAGGCCCATTCAATATATAATAGGTAGCACCGAATTTGCCGGAATGACATTCAGGATAGATGAAAATGTGCTCATTCCAAGACCTGAAACAGAGGAGCTCGTCACGTGGATTTTGGAAACTGCTGATGACAAACCACCTTTGAGGATACTGGACATCGGCACGGGCAGCGGATGCATCCCCATATCGCTGGCCCTGAAGCTGCCTGAGGCGGAGATTCATGCCCTTGACATTTCAGAGGGCGCGCTCGAGCTCGCAAGGGAAAACGCCCGCAGGCTGGGCGCCCATGTAAACTTTTTCGAATTGGATATTCTGACTGCCCAAAACCTTGCCGATCACTATGATTTGATCATTAGCAATCCGCCCTATGTGCGCTTGAGCGAGAAGAATGAGATGCGTGGAAATGTGCTCAAGCACGAACCGGACCTCGCCTTGTTCGTGAACGATGATGACCCCTTGCTATTTTACAGGAAAATTGCGTCATTGAGCAAGGAGAGCCTCAATGAAAACGGAATGCTTTTTTTCGAAATCAATGAGAACCTGTCTGAACAGACCTGTAAGATTCTCTCAGACTTGAATTTCAGGGACATTGAAGTCAGAAAGGACATCTACGGCAAGAATCGTATGATCAGGGCATTCAAAAAATAATATATTTGCGGCATGCGTATCGATATTATAAGCGTGGCTCCCGAACTTATTCAAAGCCCGTTCGAACATTCTATTTTAAAGAGGGCCCAGACCAAAGGCCTGGCTGAAATCTGCTTTCACAGCTTGAGGGATTATGCTGTTAACAGTTACGGAAAAATAGACGATTATCAGTTTGGAGGAGGAGCCGGCATGGTTTTGATGATGGAGCCCATTGATAAATGCATAAGCAAGTTGATGGGCGAGCGCTCATACGATGAGATCATCTACCTCACGCCGGATGCCCCTGTGCTCAACCAGGGTATCGCCAACCGACTTTCTGGAGCTGAGAACCTGATTTTGCTGACAGGTCATTACAAAGGAGTTGACCAACGTGTGCGGGATCGTTTTGTGACCCTGGAGATTTCCATAGGGGACTACGTCCTTTCCGGTGGAGAACTGGCAGCGGCAGTATTGTGCGACGCAGTGGTCAGACTGATCCCGGGGGTGCTGGGAGATGAGACCTCTGCCCTGTCCGATTCCTTTCAGGACGGTCTGCTGGCACCTCCCGTTTACACTCGTCCGGCAGAATACGACGGCATGAAGGTGCCCGAGATACTCCTGTCTGGAAACTTTCCAAAAATTGAGCAATGGAGACATGAGCAATCGGTCTCTCGAACACGAAATCTTCGCCCTGATCTTTACGATGATGACGCAACTTCCAGTAAAAAAGGCAGTTAGATTTTAAATCCAGATCAGTAAAATATCGATCTCTCTTGTTTTTTAATCCGATTTATTTTATAAATTTGCACACGCAAAATTAACCTCTGGCGAGAATCGTGAATGTTGGTTTTTGTTTGAAACCATTTTAACAGAGAACAATGGGAAATTTAGTAGATTTTGTACAAAGTGAATTCGTAACCAAGAATGAGATACCCGAATTCTCAGCGGGAGATACGATTACCGTTTATTATGAGATTCGAGAGGGTTCCAAAACGAGAACTCAGTTCTTTAAAGGAATTGTGATCCAGAGAAGAGGAAGCGGGGCCTCCGAAACCTTTACGATTCGCAAAATGTCAGGCACAATTGGAGTTGAAAGAATCTTCCCGATCAACCTGCCTGCAATTCAAAAAATTGAAGTGAACAAGAGAGGAAAAGTAAGAAGAGCTCGAATTTTCTACTTTAGAAACCTCACAGGTAAAAAAGCCCAGATCAAAGAACGCAGATCTTAACAGGGTCCAAATTCATAAAAACACAAACCCCTTCTGTCTATTGATTGAAGGGGTTTTCTTATTAACAAATGTTCATAACCGCTCTTGAATTCTTGTTAAAAAGAACTCTCATCAATTTTTGGTTATAAGGATATTTTAAACGTACATTTGAATCAAGGATGAAGGTCAGTTTGAAGCTGACTGATTCGAAATGAGGTGCATTCCTCAGCTTGATGAAGTTAGTGTCGTTTTGAATTTTCATTCTGCCAGGATCACGTATTCTGGGGCAGGCACAAGTCCTTTTGTTACAATCATTGTATTTAGCATAAATATCAGGATTTAAAGGTTAGTGGTTGCAAAAAGGATGTCAGGAAAGTGTTGTCAAGAGATCGACCTCCGGGTCGTGAGAGGAAAGCACAGGAATGGCTTCCGTAGAAATTAAAGCTTGAAGCGGATGTATTGGAACATGCAAATGTGAGGATAATTAATCAATTTCAAGCGGATGTTTCGACAAGTATCCATAACAAAGAGTCAAATCTTTGTTATGGATATCTTTTTTTCAGGTGTTCCTCAATTCATATTTGGGTAGTTATAAACAATTGTTAACAAGTGCTGTTAATAAGCTGTTGACTTCTTTAAGCCTGATTCCCACCAGTTTAAAACCCTTATCTTTTAATTTTGCTTAAGCTCCTAGCTTTTCAGGACATCCCCAATGTTATGAAAATCGTCCTGACCAGCCCAGGTGCCAGTAGATTTATTTCTATTGCTGTTCAGATGCATCATAGACCAAAGTGTTTAGCGCAAGATGTTTTTGGGAATGACTGGACAGTTTAAAATAGGGTCTGATGTAATACGAACAACAGCTCCCCCCTATTTTAAAACAAAGCAGTTCTTGACTAGTGTCAAAGACTGCTCGACCAAACCGAAAGCCATGGAGAAATGCATCTTTTCCGTGGCTTTTACTTTTCCACTTTTTTTTGCCAAAAGCCGGGATAAACTAAGCGATGGTTTATTATATTTGCAGCAATTTAAATCTAAGCGACAATGACTAAAATAAAAGTTTCGAACCCGGTAGTCGAGCTCGATGGCGATGAGATGACAAGAATCATCTGGAAATTCATCAAAGACCAGCTCATTCTTCCCTACCTGGATCTCGATATCAAGTACTTCGATCTCGGGGTTGAACATCGTGACGACACAGATGACCAGGTAACGGTTGACGCGGCGGAGGCCATTAAAAAGTACAACGTAGGCATCAAATGTGCAACCATCACTCCTGACGAGGCTAGAGTTGAAGAATTCGGCCTGAAAAAGATGTGGCGCTCTCCAAACGGAACCATCAGAAACATCGTCGGTGGCACAATTTTCAGGGAACCCATCATCATGAAAAACGTTCCCAGGTACGTTCAGGGTTGGACGAAACCCATTTGCATCGGAAGACACGCCTTTGGAGATCAGTACAAGGCCACAGACCTTGTTACCAAAGGGAAAGGAAAACTTACTCTGACCTTTACTCCTGAAGACGGAAGTGAACCACAAAGCTTCGAAGTATATAATTTTCAAGAAGGAGGCGTAGCCATGGCAATGTACAATATCGACTCTTCGATCTATGGTTTCGCTCGCTCCAGCTTCAACCAGGCGCTTACCAAAGGATGGAATCTTTATTTCAGTACGAAAAATACAATCCTGAAAGCCTACGATGGTCGTTTTAAGGATATTTTTGAAGAAGTCTACCAGACAGAATTCAAGGAAAAGTTCGCTGCGGCCGGAATCACCTATGAGCACAGGTTGATCGATGACATGGTAGCGGCGGCTATGAAATGGGAAGGCGGATTTGTCTGGGCGTGCAAGAACTACGACGGTGACGTGCAGTCCGACACCGTCGCTCAAGGCTTCGGTTCTCTCGGGTTGATGACCTCCGTTTTGGTAACACCGGACGGGAAAACCGTTGAAGCAGAGGCTGCACACGGAACCGTCACAAGACACTACAGACAGCACCAACAAGGAAAGGAAACCTCAACGAATCCGATAGCTTCCATCTTCGCATGGACGCGAGGTTTGATGCATCGTGGAAAACTCGACGGAAACCAGGAACTCATTGATTTCTGCCAAACCCTTGAGCAAGTTTGCATCAACACGGTGGAAAGTGGTAAAATGACAAAGGATCTGGCTCTGTTGATTCACAAGGATGCCATGACTTCGGATGATTACCTCAACACGCAGGAATTCCTGGATGCTCTCAAGAGCAATCTGGACAAGGCCCTGGCCTAAGAAACCTGGTCTTTCTTATATTATTCAAAATAGAAAAAGCTCCCAGATGGGAGCTTTTTTGGTGAATTGGGCTTTCTGGTCTATATTTATTCCTAAGGTAAAGAACCATCAACTATCCAGACGAATGAAACGCAAAGAGAGAATATTTTCAAACCCTGAGGCCAAATCCGTCTTCCAAAAAGGCATGAAATACCTGGCAATTTCTTTGCCTCTTTTATTCGCTTCCCCCATCCTGGTAACCATTGGCTTTAAAATGCTTCGCAGGGATCAAAGCTTTTGGCTGCTCATATTGGGATGCTTCCTTGTCGTTCTTACAATAGTTCTCGTGGCACAGGCCTTTCGACTCATCTTGAAATCCCTTTTTGCCCGATGAGAAAAAGCGCCAAATGGACCCGCCTCACGGAATGGGAACATTGGCCCACTTACACTTACTATGTGCCTCTACTGCCGTTTTTCTTTATGCGCTTCCTCAGGGAGGGACATCCGAATCACTATTTGACGGCCAACCCGGGCATCCCCTATTCGGGCAACGGCACGGAATCCAAATTCAACACCTTGAGTCTGGTTCAGGAAAAATACCGACCCAAAAGCCTGTTAATCTCAGGGGAAAACAGAATTGACCTGAAAAAAAAGCTTAAGGAAAACGGACTGCACTTTCCGCTGATTGCCAAACCGGACCGGGGCTTCAGAGGTTACCTCGTAAAGAAGTTGGACTCTCCGGAAGCCTTATCGAAATATCTCAAGCAAGTGACCACGGATGTTTTGATACAGGAGTTCATACCGTACACAAAAGAGCTGGGAATATTTTACCACCGATACCCCGGGCAGGACCACGGCCAGGTCACCTCGGTAACCATAAAACAGTTCCTGAAGGTCGTAGGTGACGGTGCTAAAACCATCGGTGAACTGATCCATGATGATGCCAGGGCTTATTTGTACGCGGACCTCTTCACCCGCATTCACAGAGAGCAGATCGATCGTGTGCTCACAAATGGAGAGGAGCTCCTTCTTTCGGTTATTGGCAACCATTCGAAAGGCACCCGTTTTGTCAACGGGAACCACCTTATTAACCAGGATCTCAATGCCTTTATGGATCGGATATGCAAACCCATGGAGGGCTTTTACTACGGAAGGCTGGACATCAAATACCAGGATCACGACCTGCTTCTCAAAGGAGAGCATTTTAAGATCATCGAGGTTAACGGTATCATTTCAGAGCCTACTCATATCTACGACGCTTCTCATGAAAACGCATCATTCCTGAACGCACTGAAAACCATCAATTCACATTGGAAGATCATGAGTCGAATTGCACACATCAACCATCACAGGAACCAGGTGGCCTACCCGGGTGTGATGGAATACCTAAACAATATGAGATGGCTTAGAAATCACAGTCAAATGCTGAAAACCCTGAACGCTGAAGATATCTGACTCTACTGCAGGTTTTTTTTCGGGGTGGTCGGGTTGTAACCAAAATCCCCATCGGGCAAACTAATTCCCAGTTGTGAAATGATATAGCCAATGCTGGCAAAATGGTGAATTGCGTGGCTGTGTGCCTGAATCAAAGCTGCTGCAAGTGTGTAATTGGCTGTCACCATACCCATGCCCAGGTCGTCTTTTACCTTGACGGATCGATCCAAGTCTTCGTGCTCGAGTTCGAGAAGCCTGGATTTGACCTCAGAAAAGTAGTTGATGCCCATTTCCACATGAGTTTCTGCCATCTCGTTTCTTTTTCTGTCGGAGAGATCGATCATTCCGGTATCCAGTCCTCTGAGGATGCAATCAAAAACATCCAGGACATGTCGCATATGGACACCTATACTCGAGTAATACGGCGCTGTAGAATTGTCTCTGTACTGGACGTCATCTATGGAATTTAGCAAGTTGACTCCCCGGTTGAGGTTCTGGATAATGGCAGGAATCATTCAGGACAGTTTTTTTATTTATCGCTAATTTAAAAAATATTACTTCATAATCTTAAGGAATGTCAAAATTCCAAGGATGAAGAACAGAGCGCTTAGGATATAATTGATGTTCCTGGCGATGAATTGCGCTCTTTTTTGAATCACATCGGCAAACCGAACATAGGTCATAAAGAGTCCAAAGGCCCCCAGGAAGACCCCGGTCACAAAAAGGTTGATAAAGGGCTGTTCGGTAACCAGCATCCCGCGATTTTCCAAAACTGAACTGAGCACCAGGTAAAAAGGTATGGCCAGCATGTTCATAGTAGACATCAGCATGCCCACCCAGAAGCTCTTACCCGATCGTTTTTTTCCTTCGCCTTTGAACTTCTTACGAGCCTGCACAAAGAAAAGGACAGATAAGCCGAAAAGCACCACAATGCCTGCATAGTTGAGTCTTTCTACGATCTCCGGGTGCTGCGCAAAGAATTTGGCAAACACAAGGGCCACAAAAGCCTGGGGAATGACCACGAGAGCCGCGCCCAGCGCGAACCACCTACCGGAATGACTACCCTTTTCGATAGCAGTCCTGACGGCCGTCATATTGAGCATGCCTGGAGGAACGAGGCTCAAATAGGCCATCACAAAACCCAATCCGACATGCATGAGATACTCCATTATTCCTTATTCGATCTACTGACTAAATTATTAAAAAAAGAGGTGAGGTCCTCTGATAGTCTCAGCCTTAAAACCAAAAAGAAGAAAATCAGTGAAATTAGAATGCTCTTGATCAAAATGGCTATCAAAGGCGGCAAATTCAATTGAATCGAAAAGAAAACAGCAAAGATGAGCCCAATCAACAGCAAAACGACGCCTGATTTTCTGTCAAAGGGCTGCATCGCCAATTTTCTATATACATAATAGACCCGGATCACCCCAAAAACCAGGGCGACGATCAAAGTGGCAAGGGCCGCTCCTTCTATGCCCATGGATTCGATGAGCACCTTATTGAGTACGAAAACACTGGCAGCCATACCCAAAGAGAAGTAAAAGAGGATTCGGTATAAGCTGGAATTCGTCAAAATAGCTCCATTGGTTCCCAGCGAAAGCTTGATCAATTCTGAAAGTGAAATGATCAGAACAATAGACATTCCGGCCGTGTATTCCGGTCTGTCAATGAATTGG
>JAUIKV010000029.1 GCA_030430615.1 Bacteroidia bacterium | reverse complement strand
TCAAAGGTATCTTCTTCAGACATTGACTATTACCTCGGTATTATTGAGAAGCGCTCTGCAGAAAGCAAAACGGGTAGCAACTGGATCAAAAAAAGCAATAGCCTTTTGAGGGAAACCATGACTCGAGACATTGCCAATGCAACGCTTACCGCACATATGTACAGAAATCAGAAAGAGGGAAAGCCGGTTCACGAATGGGAAGCAGTTTATGAGAATGACATCCTCAATCTGGACATGCGCATCACCAAGCTGGAAAAGTATATGACCACTGAGGTTTTTGTGGTTAATGAGGAAGATCTTGTTGAATTGGTGGCCAAGGTCATGCGATGGAAGAGTATTCATCACATCCCTGTTGTGAACAGGGACAACAAAGTTACGGGAATAATTACCAGCACCAATTTGGAGAAGATCAAAGGCCAGGACCAGAAATTAATTGTAGCCCGGGACATCATGGTGAAGGATATCGTTACGGCAGAATCAAATATTTCAATCGAAGAGGCAAATAAGCTAATGATCGATAGAGGAATAGGATGTCTCCCCATTATTGAGCTCGGCGAGCTGGTTGGAATCCTGACCCGTCATGACCTTATCAAAATCATTCAGTCAAAAAGCGAAGAATGAACAGAGCAGAGCTGAAACCGAGAAATGAATATACAGATGAAAAGCGCATCATTGGGGAAGTCCTCGGCTCCGAAAAGGGGCCAACCATGGTGGTTTTTTCAGGAATTCACGGGAATGAGAAAGCAGGTGTTCTGGCGGCTGAAAAGGTTCTGGCTCGCATCAGGCGGGAGAATTTATACTTCAAAGGAAATGTTCATTTTATTTTGGGCAACATACCGGCACTGAATCAAGATGTGCGGTTCAAGGACGCTGACCTGAATAGGATATGGACCCCAGACAAGATCAATGACCTCAAGGATGAGTCTTTTCTGATGGATTCTGAAACCCGGGAGCAGATACAGATTTATGCCCTGGTAAAGGAGATAGTAAGCACAGAAAAAGGCCCTTTTTATTTTCTCGACCTGCATACAACTTCATCCCCGTCTGTTCCTTTTATAACGATCAGCGATTCGCTTAATAACAGAAAGTTTGCCTCGCATTTTCCGGTTCCGGTCGTCTTGGGCATTGAGGAATACCTGGAAGGCCCATTGTTGACTTTTATCAATGACCACGGCTACATCGCTCTGGGTTTTGAGGGAGGACAACATACAGACCCCGAATCAATTGTCAATTGCGAATACTTTATTTGGAAGTCACTCGTGCATTCGGGTTGCATCGATCGCGGCCAGGTGAAAGACTACGATATATACAGGGATCATTTCGCCAGTCTTTGCTGCAGCCATCAGTTTTTTGAAATCACATATCGTTATGCGCTTTCCAATGGTCAGGATTTCGTGATGAGACCGGATTTTGAGAATTTCGAAACCATACATAAAGATCAGCTTCTGGCCTTTTCCAAAGGGATGGAAATTCGCGCCGAGCGGAAGGGACGAATATTTATGCCGCTTTATCAAAAACAGGGAGAAGATGGTTTCTTCATTCTAAGGAAAATCTCACGTATTTGGTTAGAGTTCTCTAAGGTGGCTCGCACCTGGAAGATCAATCATTTTTTACGTCTCATACCCGGGGTGAAGCAGGATCCCGAGAACGAATTCATTCTTCTGGTCGATCCGAAAATCGCCAGATTCCTTACCAAGGACATTTTTCACTTGTTCGGATATCGTCAGCAGATTTTCAAGGATGACAAGATGCACTTTATCAAGCGCGACAGGAAACGAACTCAAATGCTGTAGGAACTGAAGTAGTTTTTAATAATGCCACTGGCATAACGGCTGGCTACCTCGGTAGCGAATCTCGGGAAGTCGATGTGCGAATTGTCATTTGCTTTGTCAGATATGGTTCTCACTATGTTAAAAGGTATTTTGTACTCGTAGCATACCTGAGCCACGGCAGCACCTTCCATTTCGACACACAGAACCCCGGGCAGATCGGAGCCAATTTTTTCGATTTGAGACTTCTTGGAGATAAACTGGTCACCACTGGCCACCGAACCCAGAAGGTTTTTGGGTTGGGTTATTCCAAAGCGATCAGGCTCATCGGATTTAAAGTGGATCTTCAGGTCTTTCAGGAACATAGAAGTGGCCTTGAGGAGCATTTGGTTTCTCATAGGATTGGTCTCAAAGTACTTTCTGCCAAGTAACGGAACTTCAAAAGGTTCAACCAACGGACTGGCATCCATGTCGTGCTGGTACATGCAGTCTCCGATGACCACATCCCCAATTTCCAGTTTGGCATCCAGGGCTCCCGCCACCCCGGTGAAGAGAATCTCACTGACTTCGAAGTCTGTAATCATGTGCGTAGCCGTAGTAGCAGAAGCGACTTTACCCCAACGTGAAAATACAAGAACAACTTCTTTGCCCCAGAGTTTCCCTAAATAATAGGAACGCATTCCCCTTACAACTTTTTCCGTTACCTCTAACTCGTGAATAAGGGTCTCGATCTCCTCGCGCATGGCGCTCATGATTCCTATCGGCATGATAAATGGGTTAGTGATTTAAACGATTTTTCCGTCTCTCATCTCAAGTTTCCTGTCAGCCATTTCAGCGAGTTCCTCATTGTGAGTGACAATGACAAAAGTTTGCCCAAACTTGTCACGCAATGTGAAAAACAATTCATGGAGGCTCTTCGACGAGCTCGAATCGAGATTTCCACTGGGTTCGTCGGCAAAGATCACATCTGGTTTGTTGATGAGAGCCCGGGCCACGGCAACGCGTTGTTGCTCGCCCCCGGAAAGCTCGCTGGGTTTGTGATCTACGCGATCCGAAAGACCTAAGAATGTGAGGATTTCTAAGGCTTCATTTTCGACTTCACTGCGGGATCTGTTTGCAATGAACCCTGGAATGCAAACATTTTCGAGTGCTGTGAACTCAGGCAGTAGCTGGTGAAACTGAAAGATAAAGCCGACATGCCTATTCCTGAATTTCGACAGGGCCTTGTCGTTAAGTTGGTTGATTTCGACGTCATTGATGACCAGAGAGTTCGATTCGGTTGCCCTGTCGAGTGTCCCAAGGATTTGAAGCAAGGTCGTCTTACCTGCTCCGCTCGGTCCTACAATGGCTACAATTTCGCCTTTCTCAATGTGAAGGTTCACACCTTTCAAAACTTCGAGGTCACCAAATTTTTTATGAATGTTACTCGCTGTAATCATGGTAAGGGCTATGGGGGTGAAAATACGCAAAAAAACCCAATGATGACCTGATGGGTTACCTCAGTTTTATTTACTTTTGTAAGCGACACAATTAATCTAAACAAGAATGAATTTACACGAATACCAGGGAAAAGATATACTCAACAGCTTCGGAGTTAAGGTCCAAAGAGGTATAGTTGCCGACAATCACAAAAAGGCGGTTGATGCAGCCAAACAGCTTGCTGCTGAAACCGGAACGGGATGGTGGGTCGTCAAGGCTCAAATCCATGCCGGTGGTCGCGGAAAAGGCGGAGGAGTGAAATTGGCGAAGTCATTGGAGGAGGTCGAGAGCATTTCGAAGAGTATCATTGGGATGATGCTGAAAACCCCTCAGACCCCGCCTGAAGGAAAGAAAGTGAACCAGGTGTTGATCGCCGAGGATGTGTACTATCCGGGTGAAAGCGAACCTGAAGAATATTACATGTCGGTACTGTTGAATCGTTCCAGCGGCAGGAACATGATCATGTATTCTACCGAAGGGGGGATGGACATAGAAACCGTTGCCGAGGAAACTCCACATCTGATCTTTACCGAAGAAGTTGACCCAAGCACTGGTCTGATGCCCTTCCAGGCTCGAAAGATTGCATTCAACCTGGGCCTTTCCGGTAAGGCATTCAAGGAAATGGTCCGCTTTGTGACTGCTCTCTACAGAGCCTACGTTGAGTCTGACTCTTCCCTGTTTGAGATCAACCCGGTACTTAAGACTTCAGATGACATGGTACTGGCTGTTGATGCCAAGGTGACCCTTGACAACAATGCGCTATTCAGACATAAAGACTACCTCGATTTGAGAGATTTGCGTGAAGAGAACCCCATCGAAGTTGAAGCCAACGCGGTCGGTCTCAACTATGTTGATCTGGATGGAAACGTTGGATGCATGGTAAATGGAGCAGGGTTGGCCATGAGCACAATGGACCTGATCAAACAATCGGGTGGAGAACCTGCAAATTTCCTGGATGTCGGAGGTACGGCAGATGCGGAGCGGGTGGAGACCGGTTTCAGGATTATTATGAAGGATCCCAACGTCAAAGCCATACTGGTTAACATATTTGGAGGAATAGTTCGTTGTGACAGGGTAGCACAGGGTATAGTGGATGCCTATAACAACTTGGGAGACTCGATCCATATTCCCATAATTGTTCGTCTACAAGGCACAAATGCAGTTGAAGCCAAAGAGCTTCTTGATGCAAGCGGACTGGATGTTATCTCTGTAGTTGAGTTCAAAGAAGCCGCGGACAAAGTACAGGAGGTACTTTCATGAGTTGACATCTGCTCAGAATACAGAATCACTAAACAAAATTCCCGGACCATTCGTCCGGGAATTTTGTTTTGCAAACCTTTAATATGCCGATCAAAAGCTGCTGAATTGTTAATTGTTTGAATTTAAAGGTGAATCTGAAAAACTGGGGATTTCGTGGAATTCCACAAGAAAGCGGTGAAAAATTTAAGTTTTTCAACTACCCGATTTCCATTAAAGCGATCGGTGGGAAAAGAAATATTCATCGAAATTGGAGAATAGTTTCGAAAAATGCCATTTCGAGACATACACCCTCTACTCAACATAAAGCTTTGATATACAATGATATAATAGAGAAATATTTGACATAATAGTCTCGAATATCTCACTACCTGTTTTCAGTGATTTTGTAAAATCCCGTTTTTGGGGATTGTTTGGCATTCCTATTCTGCTTTACATTTGGACTATGATTTGACCGCAAGATCAGATCCTTCTTTAACAGACAATTAATCGGAAAGCAAAATTTAATATATGAGGTAAAACTACTTTTCTCTTCTTGTTCAGATTAAATAGGCAAGGTTGCCTTATCTTCCAAAAGGCTCCAGTAGCCTGACCCAAGAAACCGAAATCAGTTGAACCTTTTCGCTTCTCCGCTCACCGGCAGTTTTCCCATTTTTGAAATAAACTTTAGAGTTGAACAGTATAAACCTAAATATTTCAATTATGAAAAAGATAACTTTAATCCTCGGTCTGACTTTAATGAGCCTTACAGGGTACGCTCAACAGTCACAAAGCGAAACAGACACTGTTCAAAATCAAGAACGCGAATCATCTTACATTATTGTACTCGATGACACCAAAGTAGATGGCAACATTGAAATGCTGTTAAATGGCAGTGATCTTCATGTTGATGATTTTGCTCCTGAGCAGCTGCACGAACTGGTGCACGACGAGCAGGAAGACTTTGGTCTGGAAGGAAAACTGGTAGAAGGAGCCTATTCCTATAACGAGTATGCAATCAATCACAAGCCAGGATATCGGGCATCTATAGCTACTTCCTAGTTGCATTGCAAAAAGTTATCTTCCCATATTACGATTGAAAGAACAATTAACCTAAGAACATATTTAACCTTAAAGATTTTAAAAACACGAGCCATGAAAAAGACAATTTTAATTATCGCCTTAGCCCTATCAGGAACAACACTATTCGCTCAGGATGCGGGTCAAAAGGAAAAAGTAACCAAGTACGTGACGACTTTTCCGAATGGTGAAGAAGCCATAACCATCACTGACAGATCTTCGGCCGAGAGCTTGAAACTCGCTTCAGCGGACAACTTTTACAAGTATGAGATACTAGATTCTTCAAATCACGAATTGGTACACGGATCTGATAACCGAGGAAAGGTATGTGACATCGACAAGAGCAAACTCGAAGAAGGAACATACACTTTGAAAGTATATACCGCCGACTTTGTCATCACCTCTGACATCACAATTGCCAATGAGGCCGAAGGAGTAATTCAGTAATACTGAAGCTTCTCGAGTAGGCAACACAAAAAAAAGGGATCAAAAAAAAGGGGAAAAACCAAATTGTAAAACAAAAACACAAAGCCATGAAAAAGACACTTTTAATTGCAGCAATTGCCATGATGGGCACTTCTGCCTTCGCGCAAACCAATACTGACAAACAATCTGAAAAAATCACCAAGTACGTGACGACTTTTCCCAACGGAGAGGAAGCCATAACCATCACCGACAAATCGACTTCGTCCAAGTTGCAGCTGTCATCTGCAGACAATTTCTACAAGTACGAGATCCTGGAGACCGCCAACCACGAGTTGGTTCACGGATCGGCCAACAGGGGCAAAATCTGCGACATTGACAAAACAAAACTGGATGAAGGAACGTATACGCTCAAAGTATACACAGACGATTTCGTAATTACTTCTGATATCACCATTGACAGAGAAGGAGAAGCAACCGGCGCATAAGTCTACCCGTAAATCCATAAAGATGAATAATATATTCAAGCTAACTCTAATGCTTGTCGGATTTATGGGATTTTCACAGAGCGTAAAACAAAAACAGAAAAGTGTCACAGTGACCTTGGAAAATGGAGACGAATCCATAATGATCACTCAAGGAAAACAGGCTAATTTGCTCAGACTGACCTCACATAACCAAACCGATCGATTTGAAGGTCTTGAACTTTCCAATCACGAGGTAGTCCATCAAAGAGAGCTCCCGGGCATTGACCCGGGGCTCGACAGCCTGACGCAAAGATACTTGCAATACAGCGTTTATCGCGAGGAGGAGACCAGCCCGGAAGGGTCTGATGATGACAGTGAATCCTAAAAGAGAAGCCAAAGGGAATTAATAATTAAGCCATGAAAACCAAAACTACATTCAAAAGTTTGATTCTATTTACGATTTGTGTGCTAATTTCAAATGCACAATTGCAGGGCCAGTCTTTCGATAGTCTGGATCAGAACCCACAGGATATTGCCTATTTCCGTCCGGGAGTAAAGAGCAAACCGCAGGTGAAGGTGGTCTATGGAAGGCCAAAGGCACAAGACGATGTCGTCTTTGGAACCCAGGTACCTTTCGGTGAGATTTGGGCAACTGGCAGCAATGAATCTACGGAAGTTCAATTCTTTTGTGATGTCATGTTCGGAAACAAGTTTGTGAGAGCGGGAAAGTATGTTCTGTATACAATACCGAACAAAAATTACTGGACGATAATTCTCAATGAGAAAACAGATACCTACGGAGCCCATTTTTACGATCCCGAATACGACGTAGCCAAAATCGAAGTGCCGGTTCAGAAGGGAAGCAAGCTGGATGTCTTTTCGATTGGCTTTAACACGAAAGACTACGGTACGCAGATGACACTGGCATTTGCCAGGACACGGGTAAAAATCCCGCTATACACGGAAGAAACTTTAATATCCAAAATATAATTATTGATTGATGCCTCTCCGGGTGCTTGGATTTGATGCCATTCTGCCAAAGATCCGGGGAATTCAAAAAAAAGGGGAATTAATTTGAAAATGGGTTTGTCTGAATTTCAGATGAACCTATTTTCATATTTATTCATGGTGTATACGCAACGATCCATCTTTCCAAACCACTTATACCTGTTTTTGGCCACGAAGTCGTAAAGCTTGTCCCGTTGTCTTTTGGGCAAGAACCGGAACACTTTGGCTAAATTCCACGGAAATCTCAACCCGCCTGCAATTTTCAGAACAGCATCTGATTTTTCGTGTAGTTGTCCTTTGTCCACGAGCAAGATGGAATTCATTTCTCGAATTTTGTAGTTCAGGTGTAACAAAAGTTTTTCGGAAGCGTCTGATTGAAGGGAAGAGAATAGGAACTGTTCCCTGGAGTCGTGCTTCAATATGAAGCGAACAGATGAGTTACAGAGATTGCAGATTCCGTCAAAGAGAACGACCGATCTGTCTTGTGGAATTTGCATGGCACGAAATTATGAAAGATATTTTTAGGAATCAATTAAAGTCACCATATGATCGTATTTAAAAATGTACACAAGTCCTATCCGATGGGTAAGGAATCTCTACACGTTCTCAAGGGCCTGGATCTGGATATCAAGGAAGGTGAGTTCGTATCCATCATGGGGTCTTCAGGTTCGGGTAAGTCGACTATGCTCAACATCATTGGTTTGCTCGATTCGCATGATGAAGGTGAATACTACCTGAACGGACAATTAATCGAAAAGCTGGACGAGAAGAAAGCCGCCGTATTGAGAAATAAGTTTTTGGGATTTGTGTTTCAGTCCTTCAATCTGATCAATTACAAAACTGCTTTGGAAAATATTGCGCTCCCTCTTTACTACAAAGGGGTTGGGCGTAAAGAAAGGAACAAGATCGCCTTTGAATACCTTGAAAAAGTAGGTCTTGGGGATTGGGCGAACCACTTGCCCAGTGAGCTCTCGGGAGGTCAGAAACAGAGAGTGGCAATTGCCCGGGCTTTGGTCACGAAACCTAAAGTCGTTCTTGCGGATGAACCTACGGGAGCCTTGGATTCTGTCACATCAAAACAGGTCATGGAGCTTTTAAGAGAAATCCACGAGGAAGGAATGACCATTGTCGTAATTACGCACGAAGAAGACATTGCGGCTCAAACCGAACGTGTTGTCAGGCTCAAAGACGGTCTGATCATGAGTGACGAACAAGTCGAAATGGCTTAAGAACATTATTTCCCCTTAAAGATGTTTGATATTGATCGCTGGCGCGAAATTTTTCAGTCTATTGGAAAGAACAAGATGAGAACCTTTCTGGGTGCCTTTACAGTGGCCCTTGGAATATTCATATTTACCGTTCTCTTCGGAATGGGAAATGGCTTGAAAACAACCTTCAAATCGTTCTTTGTCGACGATGCCACGAATGTGATCTTTATTTATCCCGGCAATACCTCTGAAGCTTATAAAGGATTCAAGGAAGGGCGTCGAATTCAGTTGAAGAATGATGACATTGATGATCTCCGCAAAGTTTTTGGCGATAAGATCGAGTATTATTCTGCCCGTGTATACAAAAGTGCACAAGCCTTGTTCGAAAACGAGACCGGCAACTACAGCATCAGGGGAGTTCATCCCCAGCATCAATTTTTGGAAAACAACATAATGATCGAGGGTCGATACATCAACGAAAACGATGTTATCAATAAGACCCGAGTCACCGTTATCGGAAGATTGGTTGAGGAAGATCTCTTCAAGAAAGAGAAGGCCCTGGGCAAGTTTCTCGAGCTCAATGGAATAACCTATAAGGTAGTGGGCGTTTTCAAGGACGCAGGAGGGGACAATGAAGAAAGAATGATCTATACACCTGTATCCACGACCCAGCTTGTGCATATGAACACCGACCACATCGATCACATCTCCTTGTCGTACAACCGGGCTATCGGGGTGAACGGGGCAAGAAAATTGGCGTCAGATATTTCTAAATTTTTAAAAGAGAAGCACTATATCTCTCCGAAGGATCGAAGCGGCATCTTTATTCGTTCGGTGTTCGAGAATTTCGAGCAGAACATGCAGTTTGCCAACGTGCTTCAGATCATAGTGCTTTGGATTGGAATAGGAACCCTCTTTGCCGGCGCTATTGGAATTGGGAACATCATGGTGTTCGTGGTCAAGGAGCGAACCAAGGAACTGGGAATCCGCAAAGCGCTGGGCGCCACACCAGGATCGATTGTCGGGCTTATACTCCAGGAGTCGATTTTCATAACTGCTTTGGCTGGCTATTTGGGTCTGGTCGTTGCGGTATTCACTTTGAGCAGCATCGGCAACAGTCTCGAAGACTATTTCATAACGGATCCACAGGTCAATACAAGCACCGTTGTCAGCGCAACCGTGATCTTGGTCCTTGTAGGAGCAATCGCAGGGTATGTGCCGGCCCGGAGAGCAGCAAAAATCAAACCGATCGTAGCCCTTGCGGATGAGTAAATGATATAAGAGATGAAATTCATTTTTGACAGAGATACCTGGCAGGAGATATTCGGCTCGATCAAGAAGAGCAAGCTGAGAACCGCGATTACAATCATCGGGGTGTTGTGGGGAATTTTCCTTTTCATCACGTTGCTTGGGGCAGCACGTGGCATGGAAAATGGGTTTGACAGGGAGTTCAAGAACCTGGCGACGAACAGCATCTTTCTCTGGTCACAACGCACGAGCATGCCTCACAAAGGCTTTCAAAGAGGAAGATGGCACAACTTGAAGATTCAGGACGTGGCTGCCATTAAAAAGCAAGTTCCTGAGATCGCATTTGTAGCCCCGAGAAACGTGAAGGGGGTGTTTGGGGACTCACCTGCAACCGTCAAGCGGAACACCAACTCAAAAACCTACAAGCTTTTTGGAGATTACCCGATCCTGGACAACGTAAACAAGGTCAAGCTGATTGACGGGCGATTTATCAATGTGAATGACATTGACAATGAGAAAAAGGTGGCCATCATAGGTGAAAAAGTAGTCGACGAGCTTTTTGAAAATGATGAGGAGGTCGTCGGAAATTATGTTGAGATCAATGGCAGCTTTTTCCAGGTAGTCGGGGTATACAAGGAAAAAACGGGTGGCAGCTTCGAGGCTGACGACTCAATCTATATTCCTTTCACGACCTATCGCAGGATAAACAATATGGGAGACAACATTGGCTGGATGGTGATCGCGGCATATCCGGAAGCCGATATTCTCCAGGTCGAAAAGGATGTCAAGACGGTCTTAAAGCGAAGGCACAGTGTTCACCCCGAAGACGACCGAGCGTTTGGATCATTCAATTTTGGTGAAGCCTTCAAGAGAATAACGGGCTTCGTAAAGGGCATAAAGTTTCTCACATGGTTTGTCGGACTTGCTACCCTGATAGCAGGGGTGATCGCCATCGGAAGCATATTGCTGATTACGGTCAAAGAGCGAACCAATGAGATTGGGATTCGTCGCGCCCTGGGAGCAACACCCGCCAATGTGAAAGGCATGATCGTTCTGGAATCCATTTTCCTGACACTCATCGCCGGAATCCTTGGATTCATATTTGCCGGTGGGGTATTGATGCTGATCAATTCAAGCACCCAGGATATCGATTTTCCGTTTACAAACCCAACTGTGAATATTCCGATTGCCGTCGGTGCCATTTTGGCTCTAGTGATATTCGGGAGTTTAATTGGGATGATACCCGCTCAGCGTGCTGTTAAAATACGACCGATAGAGGCGTTAAGAGAAGAATAAAATTAATCAAATTATATAAACTCGATGAAAAAAATTATCATATTTTCTATCATAGGCCTTGCGTTTATAGCCGTTTTGGTCTGGTTCGGTAAAATGAACAGTAAATCGCCGATTCAGTTTGAGACCGAGAAGCCATTCAAGACCAACATTGTTCGCAAGACGGTCGCGACAGGGAAAGTTACTCCAGTGGAAGAAATTGAGATCAAGCCCCAGGTTTCAGGGATCATTGATGAAATTTACCTCGAAGAGGGTGTGCAGGTCAAAAAGGGGGATTTGATAGCACAGATCCGGGTTGTGCCCAATGAGCAGGCGCTGGCCAGTGCACGTGGCCGAGTGAATAAGATGAAGCTCCAGCTAGACAATTCTCAGATTGTTTACAACAGAAATAAAAAGTTATTCGACAGTGGTGTGATTTCCAAGGGCGACTTCGAAGTCATTGAATTGAATTACAACCAGGCCAAGCAAGACCTGATCAATGCACAGAATGACTACAAGATCATCAAGGAGGGTTCAACGGGGGCTTCCGGAATGGCCAATACAATGATACGAGCCGAAGTTGATGGAACCATTTTGGAAATTCCTGTAAAGGTAGGCTACCAGGTCATTCAGAGCAATAACTTCAATGCCGGAACGACTATTGCCTCCATTGCGGACATGACCAAAATGATCTTTGAGGGTAAGGTGGATGAAGCCGAGGTGGGAAAAATCAAGAACAACACGGATCTTGAGATCTCATTGGGAGCCATACCCGACAAGACGTTTCCGGCAAGACTGAATTTCATAGCACCCAAGGGCACAGAGGAAAATGGCGCAGTACAATTCACAATAAAAGCCGATGTGACCCTGGACGAAAACTATTACCTCAGGGCAGGATACAGCGCTAATGCCGAGATCATTCTTGAGGAGAAAGACAGTGTTCTGAGTATCAGAGAAGCCCTGTTGAAGTTTGACAAAGAAACAGAAAAGCCCTATGTCGAAGTCAAGACCGGAGAAGATGCATATGAAAGACGCGATCTTGAACTCGGTATCTCTGATGGGATCAATGTGGAGATAATTTCTGGGGTGACCATGGAGGACGAAATCAAAATCTGGAACAAAACAGAAAAACCAGAAGAAGAGGAAGAAGAAGCCGAAGACAGTGAATAATTGAACTTTCCCTCAAAATAATGACATTTATCAATGGCTTTTTAATTTTTTTTCTTGAAATTTATAGTGTTAATAATTATAAGGATTTTAAGCCATGGAGACAAAATTAGTTTATTTAAGTGATTTGAAATTTAATTTGAAGGTTTGGAAAGCTGAATTGAGATTTCACCGTAAAGAAATGGAGAAATTTGAGAAGAAGCTGGAAGCCATAGCCAAAAGAAACCCGGGGGTAGAGGCAATGGCTCCTTTGGAAAGCTTTCAAAATAAGATCATCCGAGAGAAAGAAGTTATTGGTAGAATGCTTCAGAGAATACGAATGAAGAGAAAGATCATCGAATCTGGAGACCTTTCTGAAGAAATGGATACTCGTTTGAGAAACCAATCGACTTCGATGAGGGATGATATGAAGACCTACATCAAATTGCATTATGAACTGAAGGAAGACCTGATGGACTACTTGCTCCGCTGGCTGTAACCATAAAAAAAAGCCCCGCAACAGCGGGGCTTTTTTTTATGCGAATTGATCGGCAACCTTTTCTGCTTTTCTGGATTCGCTGTAGTCGTAAAAACCTTCTCCTGCCTTCACACCCAATTTGCCTGCCCTCACCATATTTACGAGCAGTGGGCAGGGAGCATATTTCGATTGGCCAAAGCCATCATGAAGCACCTTCATGATCGAGAGACAAACGTCAAGTCCGATAAAGTCTGCCAATTGCAAAGGTCCCATTGGATGTGCCATACCCAATTTCATCACAGTGTCAATTTCTTTGACCCCCGCAACTCCTTCGTGCAAAGTTAGGATGGCCTCATTGATCATGGGCATGAGTATTCTATTTGCGACAAATCCCGGGTAGTCATTCACTTCAACGGGAATTTTACCCAGTGTCTTGGAGACTTTCATGATGAGCGCGGTTACTTCATTCGAAGTGGAATAGCCCCGAATGATCTCGACAAGCTTCATGATGGGCACGGGATTCATGAAGTGCATTCCGATGACTTGTTCAGCCCGTCCGGTGGCAGCGGCTATTTCGGTAATTGAAATAGAGGAAGTATTCGTTGCCAAAATGGAGCCCTCCGGTGCAAAATTGTCCAGGTCTTTGAAGATGGCTTTTTTGAGTTCAACATTCTCGGTTGCCGCTTCAACAATGAGCTCGGCATTGGAGACGCCTTCCTGCAAAGACGTGAAGGTGCTGATCCGATCCAGGGTGGCCTTTTTAAGACCGGGTTCGATTTTCTCGCGAGCCACCATTCGATCCAGGTTCTTCTCGATGTTTGAAATCCCGCGACCGAGGGCATTCTCCGAAATATCGATAAGATTTACATCATATTCGTGCTGAGCAAAGACATGAGCGATTCCATTGCCCATGGTTCCTGCTCCGATTACTGCGATTTTATTCATTGGACTAGTATTGTTTAAAAATTCAATCACGTGGTGGCATTGTGCCGAAAACATGGTCCCAGAAGGGCGTGCTTACTCCAAAAGCTTTGTTGGGATACTTGTAATGGTGAAGGCTGTGGTGTTTCCAGATGTACTTAAAACGCTTGGGAGGCTTCACGACATGCGTCGCCCTGTGCAAAAAAGAATAAAGGAGGTAGCCAAGAAAGAATCCGGGAAAGAAAGCCCAGGTGTAATTGCCATAACCCAAAAGAGAGAAAATTGCATAAAAGATCAAAAACAACACGGACGCCATGATCACACCTGGCACCGGAGGCATCAGCAGCCTTTCTGTGTCCCTGGGGTACAAGTGATGCGACCCGTGCATGACGAAGTGAAAACGTTTGACAAACTTGTTGTCAGAGATCCAGTGAAACAAGTATCGGTGCAGCAAATACTCCGCGAGGGTCCAGGTGAATAGGGCAAAAACAAAAAAACCAACAAAAGTCAAGGCGTCAATTCCGCGCACAGCTATGGCATAATAGATCAGAAATGCGATGACTGATCCATAGACGATGATGTTCTGGGTCAACGAGGTTCTTGTCAAACTCTCCAAAAAAGGATTTTTAAAAATGGTTGCAGAACCTCTGTGGTGCTCTGTAGTTACTTTTAATGGCATGACTCGTTTCGTTTTGATTCTTTTGATTTAAAAATTATCTATTATTTGATAAGCCAGCTTCAGTGCCTCAGTTCCCTGGCGCAGGGATACAACCGGAGTTGTGTTGTCTTCAATGGCTCGCGCAAAAGACTCGAGCTCATCAAGTATGGCATTGTTCTGAACGACTTCAGGGTTTTCGAAATAGATCTGCTTTTTCACGCCCTCTGCATTTTGAAGTATCATCGCAAATTCATCGGGGTCTTGTGGAGCATCCTTCATGCGAACCACCTCATTCTTTTTCTCCAAAAAATCCACTGATATGTACGCGTCTTTCTGAAAGAACCTTGACTTGCGCATGTTCTTCAACGAAATTCTGCTGGATGTGAGGTTGGCTACACAGCCATTCTCGAAAACGATTCTGGCATTGGCGATGTCGGGTGTATCACTGATTACGGACACCCCGCTTGAGCGCACCTCTTTGACAGGGGAGTTCACAACACTGAGAATGATGTCCAGATCGTGAATCATCAGGTCCAGAACTACGGGGACATCAGTCCCTCTGGGATTGAATTCGGCCAATCGATGAGTCTCGATGAACATCGGATTGTGAATCTTGTCTTTGACGGCCAAAAACGCAGGATTGAAGCGCTCAACATGCCCCACCTGTCCCTTTACACCGTGTGTCTTCACCAAATCACGAATCTTTTCAGCCTCCTCGACGGTATTGGTGATCGGTTTTTCGATGAAAATGTGCTTTCCTCTCTCGATAGCGATCTTAGCACAATCAAAATGATTGAGGGTAGGCGTGACGATGTCAACGACATCAACCTCTTCGATGAGAGCCTCAAGACTCCGGAAGCGCCGGTAGCCAAATTCTTCCGTCACTGAATTCGCATTCTCATCACTGGGATCGTAGAATCCCGCAAGCTCAAATTGCTCCGACTGCTTAAGCAGCTTTAAATGAATCTTTCCTAAATGACCAGCTCCTAGTACGCCTGCTTTAAGCATGTTGAATTTTTTTTTCAAATGTACGAAAACAGGTAAAGAATTGAAATGAAGTATGTAGTTTTTAATATGTGCAAAAAGTTGATCTATTCTCGCACTACCACGGCAATTTTCTTGCCATCAGGGCTCATCGCCAATCGGCTGAACCCGCTGAGTGGCAAATCGCTTTCAATGATAACAGGCAGCCAGTCTTTTGAGATCTCAGATCTAAACCAAAAAAGTCCGGTCTCATTGCCCATAAGAATGCTCCCAGATCGCGTCCAAACCAGGTCTTGTGAGTCTTCCAGAGCATCCGTAATATAAACGGGTTCCGATTTTGCCGGATCGATCGCATAGATCTCGGGGCTGCCATGCTCCAGGCTGATGTAGCTCATTTTCCCCTGGAAGGCGGTCGCTGAAGGCGGTATTTTCTGAAGCGACCGGCCGATATTTTTCTCTATGGGATAGCGAATATCGTATTTGAAATTGCTGACCTGAAGGGTTTCAACATCCCCGATGACAAAGGAAACCAGTGTCTTGTCA
>JAUIKV010000028.1 GCA_030430615.1 Bacteroidia bacterium | reverse complement strand
TTGCTCTTTTGGGCTGAACCCTTATAAGAATCTGCCTAAGGTCGGAGACAATGGTGTCCGACAAAATTTCGACCTGGGTAGGCTCCAACTCGATAGTCGCTGCCGGTTTATGGTAATTGAAATTGCCAACTCCCGCATCCACGAATGCTTTTTCCGGGACCCTGCCCTCAGGCGGGTTCTCACCCAGGAACTGACGGGTAAATTCATCCGTTTGCGGATCTCTGCTTCCCCAATAGCCTTTGGAATTGACCTCGTTTCTCAAATAGACAATGCTGTCAGGCCGCTTAGAATCCTCATCGAAACCGGCAGTGTAAGAAGCTGATGCAAAAACGAGAAGTGCAGTTACAAGAAAGAGCTTGTTGAGGTTTCTAAGACCGGCATAGGAGGACCAGATGGGCAATAACAAGAGAAGCACGAGGGAAGAGATCAGGCAAGCGATCAGAACCATTTGAAGCCCCAGGGCGATGGGAAACAACTCTATAAGCGGAACCATGATCAGCAGCATGGGCAAGCTCAGCACTGTGGCGATCACCAGTTTTTTCGTCGAGTCTTCGAGGTTCGAAATAAAGAGCCAAAAGATGGTGATGCCAGTAAAAAAAGGGACGATGAAAAAACCTGCACCGGGGAGGTAGGCAGCCACGGCAAAATTGATCAGGAGCCACAACGCAAGAGGCGCGAAAAACAAATTGACTGCAGTTCTCCTTTTCAGGTATTTTTGATAGATCCGAATGGTTAACCAAAGGGCCAGCGAGACAAACCCAATGATGTAAAGATGCCCGTTGTATGTAAAGCCATGAAAAATTTCCTGATAACCCGGATGAATTTTCAGCATGAGCTTCCATCCGTAAAAGGATGAGAGTCCGATGATGCTCAGAACAATAAGAAGCGGGATGAGACCAATTGCCATTTCCCGCGGCGACAGCACTTGTCTCTTCACTCCCCAGGCAACAAGAGAGATAAGGGCCAACAATCCGATAAAGCACATGGGCAAGACCCATGAAAAGGGATAGCTGATCATGCCCATACCCGGGAAATTAAAGAAGACTAAATCGGTTTCAGAAGAAAGCTCATTGAGATCCGCCATTGAAAGTAATCCAGTGCGGGCATCAAATAGGAAGCCTCGTGCTGCAGTGTGTTGCGATCGAGGCGTTCGTAATTGTCCAGGGCCGTATGGTAATCAAAATGATCATCTATGAACGCAAAATTATAACCCTGCACGTCGGCATTTTTCCGAAAGATGGTCAGATCCGTGTCATTGGGCAACAATTTGTAAATGCTGTAGAAAAGGGAATTGGAAAAAGGACGTGATATATTGGCCCGGTCAAAAGCGCGAATCAGGTTTTGATTCCCCTGGTTGGTCTCCACGAACATCAGAACAGGGCCACCGCTTCCGCGAGCCTCAAAATTCAAAACCAGCCCGACGTCTTTCGACCAGGGGTGCTTGTCGACAAATCCCTGAGCTCCCAGAAGCCCCAGTTCCTCGGCATCTGAAATGAGAACAATGATGTCATTCTTAGGTTGAATTCCTTTTGCGAGATAAGCCCTGACGCTTTCCAGGATGGTGACTACCCCGCTTCCGGCATCGCTGGCTCCATAGGAGGTGGATACCTCGGAGTCGTAGTGCGACAAGAGCATTAGGGCTTTCCCCGGCTCACTGCCTTTGATGCGGGTTAGAATGTTATGAACTTTTGTGCCGGTGCGATTCTTCTGCCCCAGCACCTGAGTTTCCTGGATCTCCACTTCCAGTCCGAGTTTTTCCAATTCGGTTACGAGGTAAACCCTCACCCTTTCGTGTGCTGAAGAGCTGACAAAATGTGGTTTTTCGGATATGATTTTCAAATGATCAAGGGCCCGAGCCATTGAAAACTCTTCTGAAGGAACGGAATCATTTATGATTACCCGCGGCATGATGCGATTCAATGCGAACAGGCAGGTCAAAAAGATCAGGAGAATTGAAACCGTGGTTTTAATATTGTGGGGTGCCTTCATGGAATCCGAAATTAGACAATTCCCTTCAATTTCGGCAATTCCCTCAGTCCTTGATGATATTCAGACCGTTCCAGTTGAGGTCGAGATCATTGAACACCTGGTTCTCCATATCCTCGCCCGGGTCAAAGACTTTTTCTTCAGGCACAGGCATGGCCTCCCCATTGAGTTCGTTAATGAAAAAAACCTGGCCAATATTGATGTCCGAATTTTCATTCGGATCGAAGGTGTGCTTTTTAGTCAGCATGATGTTGGCATCCCACCTGAAGAGCTCGGGATACCATTTTCCGTCAAATTTCTGATAGTTGATCACGGTGCTGAACGTCGGATTTCCGATTTTTAGCCCGACGACGAAAAGGATGGGTTTGACTATGAATGGAATGCTGAACTTTCCTTTCTGCTCAATGGAAACAATGGCATAATCCTCTGTATTGATAAGGATTTTCCCCTCGTCTTTTTTATGATCGATCTTTTTTCTCGCTTTGAAAAGGATAGTCACGAGGCGTTCGCCATTCAACCAGGTTTCATCTCCAAAGCTGTATTCATATTTGCTGAAGTGTTTTGGATCCAGGTAACTGTCGCGTTCATTGTTAATGTCCAGGTCGATGACCGATTCCGGGCCACCCAGGTCCATGTCAATGTCGGTATCGTATTCGTCCTCATCGAATTCTTCACCTTTTTTAATGGCTTTCTTCTTTCTCTTTTCCTGCTTTTTCTCAAACCATTCACGCATGAATTGAAATTGCTGAGGATCCGGTTCAGGGCGATAGAGAAGGAGCTGATGCTTGTTTTTGCTCGAATCGGATACTTTTGGATAATAGGTCTTGAAGACACCCTCCTCTTTGTTGATCACAGCCCCATTTTCGATGAACTTCTCCCGATAATAGGCCAGGCTCTGATAGGGTTCCTGGGGGTAGTTTTCGGGCATGTGCTCTATTGCTTTTTTAATGTAGTCCAAAGGGCTCTTCTCGGTTAGGAGTACCTCGTCGAGAACATTGACGCTCGGTGAGAGTTCGATATTGAGAAATTCGCCCACGGCCGAAAGAGGAACTTCATACGAATTGAAACCGATAAAACTGATGCTAAGGGTGTCGTTGCGCTTGGATTTTGGGACGTAGAAATCAAAGGCTCCATCATCATTGCTCACGGTCCCGATGGGGTAGTTCTTCAGGCGGACAGAGGCATAAGGCAGAGGCTCCCCATTCTCTTTATTCACAATGGCCCCTGAAATTGCATAGGGAACCTGGGCGTGAAGCCCAATGGATATGGCAAAAAGTCCGATGAATAGAAAGAAGTGCTTCTTTAGCATAAAAGAATTTTTCTGTTCGACGAACCAGCTCGGGTTTTGTTACAGGATTCTGCAGACATTCTATTCTACCGTCATATCAATCCCTTTTGATCAGCAGTACAAAATCATTCTCCAGCTCGAGGTAGCCCTGATCGTAAACATAGTAGTATTGACTTCCAGTTCGTGTAACGTAGATCGATGTGAAAAGCTCGAAGTCAAAGTTCTTTTGAAGGAGGGCTCTTCTCTTTACCTTGGTCTTGCCTCCGGGATTGAGGTCTGAAAGGATCTTGTAATTCTTTCTCAGGTGGTTGTTGACATTCCTGATGAGGTTCTTGCTGTCACGATTCACCTTGTTGTTAAAGGTGTTTCTGCAATAATCACTGCAAAACTTCTTGTCGCTTCTTCCTTTGAGGACTTCTCCGCATTCGAGGCATTTTTTTTCTTGCATAGTATTCGATTATTGGTTATTCCATGGTCATGGCAAAAGTAAACTGCCCTATTATGCTAAAGGACAGGCTTTTCGATTTAAAACGATTTCGTAATCAAATGGTGAAAGTTAAGCATAATTATCCGATTACAGTCGACTACATTCAATTACATACGAAAGTAAATAGTTATTATGTAAATACTTGATTGCCAGGATCACAAATTTGCAGAAGCGAATGAAGTCATTTCGCAATCAAGTCTAACGATCCAAAGAGGGTCACAAAAAAAAGCATATGAACAGTTTAAGAAACAGAGTACAGTTAATTGGCAATCTGGGGATGAACCCACAGGTGAAAATCATGGAGTCAGGCAGTAAGCTGGTCAAGTTCACTCTGGCCACAAATGAAACCTACACGAATTCATCAGGAGAGAAGGTGACGGAAACAGAATGGCACCAGGTCATTGCCTGGAACAAAACAGCGGATCTTATCGAGACTTATCTGCAAAAAGGGAAAGAAGTCGCTTTGGAAGGCAAGTTGGTCACTCGCTCCTGGGAGGATGACAAAGGAGTGAAAAAGTATTCTACCGAAGTTGTCTGCAGTGAAATTGTCTTTCTCGGAAGTCGCGATTGAGTAGGGTATTTCGGGGAAGCTTACCCCGGCTTCCCCGGGTCCGTTTCGCACTGGTATAAATTCGGTAATTTTGTTAAGGAATAGCTCCCAAGTCAGCGGTTAAAGCCCTTTGTTCATGAAATTCTTTCAGAAAAATATCCAACTAGGTGCCCGGACAAGAGGATTCCACCTGGTCACCAATGAAATCGCATCCTCATTTGAGGAGATACGCGAATTGAAGACCGGGTTGTTACAGGTCTTTATCCTGCACACATCAGCAAGCCTCACTCTCAATGAAAATGCCGATCCATCGGTTCGCATAGACATGGAGTCCCATTTCAATGCTCTCGTGCCTGAAAGACAGGCTTATTACACCCATACCTATGAAGGGGACGATGACATGCCCGCTCACATCAAGGCATCTCTTTTGGGCTCCTCGTTGTTGATACCGATCACAAATGGGCGTATGAATTTGGGTACCTGGCAAGGCGTGTATCTTTGTGAGCACAGAGATCATGGAGGATCCAGGAAATTGATCCTGACGGCCTGGGGGGTTTAATCGGATTTTTTCAGTCGGGCGTCTACACGTGCGCTTCCGTTTTCGACGAAAAGACTCTGACTTTCCAGCTGCTCATTGAATCTCGATAATATCTGATCATAGGCATCTTTGTCTCGAAGCTCTTTTTTAAATCTGCTCAAGGTGCTGTGACCCGGAACACTGTCTTCTATGGTAAGGTCACAAAACTTCATGGCGGAGAGACTGTCATTTACCATGGATTCAGTTTGCGTGTCTGAGAGGTCATACCACTCTGAAATGAGAAGCATTTTGAAGAGAAGCAGAGGAGCATAGGCTTTGGCACCGCGGTCGGTCAAACCTTTTGTGTACACCGACCGAAGCTCGGTGTCAATCGACCGCCAGTCAATCACCTTTTTCACTTTTCTGAAAAACTGATTCTTTTCTACGTGTTTTTCGACATAAGCACTGACGAAGCTTCTTTGGGGGTCATTAATGTTCTTATAGCTCTTCACACTTCTAAGATACAACAGATCGAGAAGATTTACAAGTTGACAAAAGCATGTTCAAAACCATATCTCAAAGGGCAGTAGTTTTTATTGTGTCAATTTGATAAATAGGGGAGATATTCCTTACTTTAGCTGCATTCAAATTCAAATTATGACATACAAAACTACCCTGATCCGAACAGGTCTCTTTGTTTTAATGCTAATGATATTCAGCCCGGCAGCGGAGGCCCAAAATAAGAGAAAGTCAAAACAGGCAGAACCTGAAGCCATATATTCCAAAGATCTCTATTCTGCTTTGGAATATCGATTGGTCGGACCCTTTAGGGGAGGTAGATCTGCCGCCGTAACCGGAGTACCCGGAGAACCCAATCTGTTTTATTTTGGAGCAGCCGGAGGAGGAATCTGGAAGACAGAAGACGGAGGTCGAACCTGGGGGAACATCTCAGATGGATTTTTTGGAGGGAGCATAGGCTCGGTTGCTGTTGCCCCATCTGACAGGAATGTCATCTATGTTGGAGGAGGTGAAAAAACCGTAAGGGGGAATGTCTCTTCCGGATATGGAGTTTGGAAAAGTGAGGATGCAGGAAAGACCTGGAGAGCTTCCGGATTGGAGAAATCGAGACATGTATCCCGAATGGCCATTCATCCGGATGATCCAAACATCATCTACGCGGCGGTCATGGGAAATATATACAAGCCAACTCAGGAAAGGGGTGTTTTCAAAAGCACCGATGGAGGTTTGACCTGGAAAAAGGTGCTGTTTGCCAATGATCTGGCGGGTGCGGTTGATTTGAAGATGGACCCTACCAACCCGAGAATAATATATGCTTCTACCTGGCGCGTTCAGAGAACCCCTTATAGCCTCAGTAGCGGTGGCGAAGGATCGGCTCTTTGGAAGAGCACGGATAGTGGTGAAACCTGGAAAGAGATTTCGAAGAATGAAGGATTCCCTGAAGACACCCTGGGTATAATTGGCGTAACTGTTTCGCCTGTAAACCCGAATCGCGTGTGGGCCATGGTAGAGAACAAAGACAAAGGAGGATTGTATCGAAGTGAAGACGGAGGTGAAAAATGGACCCGCGTTAACGAGGAACGCAAACTGAGACAGAGAGCCTGGTATTACACCCGGGTCTATGCCGATACTGAGGATGAGAATGTAGTATACGTTCTCAATGTAAAATATCACAAATCCACGGATGGTGGAAAATCGTTTACCACTCACAATGCTCCACACGGGGATCACCACGATCTATGGATCGACCCGAACAATTCTCAGCGCATGATCATTGGAGACGACGGAGGGGCCCAGGTCACTTACGATGGAGGTGAGACCTGGACGACTTATCACAATCAACCTACGGCTCAGTTTTACAGGGTCACAACAGACAACAGTTTCCCATTCAGAATCTATGCTGCCCAACAGGACAACTCCACAATTCGAATCAAACACAGAAGTGAAGAATCTCACATCACGGAGAGAGACTGGGAGCCAACAGCGGGAGGCGAATCTGCGCACATCGCAGTTGATCCGTTGAACAGTGACATTGTTTACGGCGGAAGCTACGGGGGGTACCTGACCCGTGTCAATCACAAGAGCAAAACCGAAAGGGCCATAAACGTATGGCCGGATAATCCGATGGGCTATGGAGCCGAAGGGATGAAGTATCGTTTTCAATGGAACTTTCCCATTATTTTCAGCCGACACAATCCCAAACTATTATACACTTTTTCAAATCATGTCCATGTATCTGAAAATGAAGGTCAGAGCTGGAAGCTGATCAGTGAGGATTTGACCCGCAACGATCCTGCACGCCTGGTTTCGAGCGGAGGTCCTATAACACAAGACAACACAGGAGTAGAATACTATTGCACGATTTTTGCAGCAAATGAAAGCCCCCTCAAGGAAGGCCTTATGTGGGTGGGATCTGATGATGGTCTGATTCACGTAACCCGTGACGGTGGTGGGTCCTGGGAGAATGTGACCCCTTCCGGTATGCCAGAGTGGATGATGATCAATAGCATCGAGCCCTCTTTTTTCGACGAAGGAACATGCTATGTGGCGGGAACACGATATAAACTGGGGGATTTCACACCCTATCTCTACAAGACGACTGACTATGGCAAAACCTGGAGGAAAATAACAGCAGGTATCGACAACGAGCATTTTACACGGGTTGTCCGTCAGGATCCTGTCAAAAAAGGAATCCTATATGCCGGTACTGAAACAGGAATGTACATTTCGTTCAATGATGGCGGAAGCTGGGAGCCCTTCCAGTTGAATCTGCCTGTAGTTCCCATTACGGATCTGGCCATTAAAGACAACAACCTGATTGTTGCAACCCAGGGCCGAAGTCTTTGGATGATCGATGACCTGACTGTCCTGCATCAGCTTGATGGCGCATCTAAAGCCAAAGGAAACTTTCTGTTTAAGCCAAGGGATACCTACAGGACCAAAGGCAGCAAAGGAAAAGAGTCCAAACTCAGCGGTACAAACAGGGACAATGGTGTAATGACGTTTTTCAATTTGCCTCAATTTGACAAGGAGAAAGATTCAGTCTATCTGAATTATCTCACACCCGCAGGAGATACTGTCGCATCGTTCTTCAACAAGGCTGAAAAGAAGCAGGAGAAGCTTAAAGTGGAGAAGGGTCCGAATCATTTCACCTGGAACATGCGAACCAAGGGAGCTGAGAAACTGGAAGGAATGATTCTGTGGTGGGCGAATCTCGATGGAGCCAAGGTGGTTCCAGGAACTTACAAGGTTGTTCTCAGTGTCAATGGAGAGGGCATGGAACAAACATTTGAGGTCCTGCCGGATCCCCGTAGTGAGGCAACCCTCGAGCAGATGGAAGAGCAATACGCCTTTGTCTCTGAAGTCAATCAAACCGTGGATCGAGCACATGAATCCATTAAGAAGATCCGAAAGATCAATGATCAGCTGGATGCCTTCATCAAGCAATATGAGGATAACAAAGAGGTAGCTGACCTTGTCCAAAAGGCCAAGGATCTGAAGAAATCACTATCTGACATCGAAAAAGCCCTCTATCAGACCAAGAACAGAAGCAATCAGGATCCTTTGAACTTCCCGATTCGCCTTACCAATAAGCTCGGGCATTTGAACAGCCTGGTTACCCTGGATGATTTTGCTCCCACAGAGCAGGATGTTCAGCTCAAAGACGAATTGGTACTTGAGATAAACAAGGAGCTCGAGGCCTTCGATGCATTGGTGACGGAAGAGGTGGAGAATTTCAACAATGCTTTCAATGAATCCCGATTGAACTACTTGTTGGTTGAATAGCCCCCGGGCAAAGAAATTCTGATTCCCATGAAAAGGTTGAAATATTTTTCGGTGTACTTGCTTCCATTGACGGTGTATGTATCGTTCCATGGGAAGGGAGTGACTTCGTTTTTTCCGATTCTCGTGTTTTTCGTTCTCGTACCGTTATTGGAGTTGTTTTTAAAGCCGGACCACAGCAATTTCGATCAGGAAACGGCTATTCTAGAGAAGAACAGTCGACTCTATGATTGGATCCTCTATCTCGCCGTACCCGTCCAGGTCGGCATGCTGATCTATTTCCTGAATGTGATTGCGGCTACCCCACATGATTCACTGGAGTTCTATGGGCGAATATTCGCTATGGGAATGATGTGTGGAGTAATGGGAATCAACATCGGTCATGAATTAGGACACAGGCCCGAGCGAATTGATCAACTCTTGGGAGAAATATTGCTTCTTACGTCTTTGAACACCCATTTCTTGCCCTATCACAATGAAGGTCATCACAGGGAGGTGGCAACACCCCAGGACCCTGCGACAGCAAAAAAAGGGCAGTGGCTTTTCCATTTTTGGATTACATCTCACTTTGGCAGCTATGTCAAAGCCTGGACAATTGAAGCCTCCAGGATGAGGAAAAAAAAGAAACCTGTCTTAACACTTCATAACAGAATGGTCGTCTATACGATAGCAAATGTCCTTGTTCTGGTGAGCATATATTACTATTTCGGTTTGCAGGTGCTCATTGCCTTTGTCCTAGCAGCTGTAATCGGCATCCTTTTGCTCGAAACCGTCAATTATATCGAGCATTACGCCTTGCTGCGAAAAATCAACGACAAGGGAAGGTATGAACGCGTGAGGCACATGCATTCATGGAACTCCGATCACCAGATTGGGCGACTCATGCTATTCAATCTTTCCAGGCATTCGGATCATCATTACAAGGCCAGCAAAAAATACCAGGTTCTCGAATCCCTGGAAGACAGTCCCCAAATGCCTACAGGTTATCCGGGTATGATGGTTTTGGCCCTTTTGCCTCCCTTATGGTTTCGACTGATGAACCCATACCTTGACCGTTTAACACAAGAATTAAAATCCATACCAAGTTCATGAAAAAAGCCCTATTACTCCTGATTTTTGTCTTTCTTTTGAGTCCAACTGATTCCTTTTCGCAAAAAAGAAAAAAGAAAGGCAAGACAACAGAATACGCCGCCGTATCCGATTCGATCTTTCACGGTTTTCAATGGAGAAACATAGGGCCTTTCCGCGGAGGGCGAAGTGTGGCTTCAAGTGGGGTTGTCAAAGAGCCCATGACCTATTATTTCGGGTCGACTGGGGGAGGGGTCTGGAAAACAGTCGATGACGGCATAACCTGGAAAAATGTATCGGATGGTTTTCTGAAAACAGGAACAGTGGGAGCGATTGCTGTCTCGGAGAGTGACCCCAATGTGGTATTTGCCGGCATGGGCGAGCACGCCGCTCGCGGTGTAATGACCTCCATGGGTGATGGAATCTACAAATCGGAAGATGCCGGAAAGTCCTGGAAACACATGGGCCTGGATCAATCAAGACACATCTCGGACGTTGTCATCCATCCTACAAATCCTGACATTGTCTTTGTCTCTGTTCAAGGAGCCCAGTATGGCCCGACAGAAGAGCGTGGGGTTTACAGAAGCCAAGACGGTGGAGATAATTGGGAACGCGTCCTTTTTGTAAATAATCGAAGCGGTGCGTCTTCCGTGGTAATGGATATGACCAATCCGAGGATACTCTATGCGGCCATGTGGGAGCATAGCAGGCACCCTTGGACCATGGAATCGGGAGGTCCCGGTTCGGGCTTGTACAAATCGAATGATGGGGGAGGCACCTGGGAAAAAATGAGCGAGGGATTGCCCGAGCTGATGGGAAAAGCGGGAATATCCGTATCGAGGGCGAATCCGGAGCGGGTTTTCGCGGTAATTGAGGCCGAAGGTGATAAATCAGGAGTGTACAGATCAGATGACGGAGGAAAAAAATGGAAACAGATCAACAAAGACCGAATAAACATAACGCGTTCGTGGTATTACATGGAAATCTTTGCTGACCCGATAGACGAGAATGTGGTATGGGTGATGAATGCTCCTGCCATGAAGTCAATCGACGGAGGGAAGACCTTCCAACGCATTCCGACGCCACATGGAGATAACCACCATTTGTGGATTCATCCGAATGACAATCAGAAGATGATCAATTCCAATGATGGCGGAGCCAATATCTCAAATAACGGGGGTAAAAGCTGGAGTACGCAGACTAACCAACCGACTTCTCAATTCTATCGCGTGATCACAGATAACCAGGTACCCTATCACGTCTATGGAGGGCAGCAGGACAATTCTGCCATTGGGATTGCGAGCCGAACCTATGATGAGGGCATTGACTGGAAGGACTGGTATTCTGTGGCAGGCTGTGAAAGTGCATTCCTGGCCTTTGACCCTGACGATCCGCAAATCATATTCGGAGGTTGCTACCAGGGAATCATCGATCGCTGGTACAGAGCGACTCATTTAAGTAAGGAGATCAAGGAGTATCCAGAGCTGTCTTTGGGCAATGCCCCTGAGGATTTTAAATACCGATACAATTGGAATGCCCCGATTATCAGCTCACCGCATGATCGTTCAACAATTTATCACGCGGGGAATGTGGTTTTCAGGACCACCGACATGGGAACGACCTGGGAAGTCATCAGCCCAGACCTGACACGAAATGACAAGAGCAAGCAGGGTCCGGGGGGCAAGCCATTCACCAATGAGGCTGCTGGAGGTGAAAACTACAATACACTCATGGCCCTCGTTGAGTCGCCACATGAGAAAGGAGTTCTTTGGGCGGGAAGCGATGATGGCCTCGTGCACCTCACCAAAGATGGAGGTAACAACTGGGAGAATGTAACCCCTTCCAATCTCCCCGAGGGAATCATAAACTCGATCGAAGTCTCCCCGCATGATCCGGCAACAGCATATATCGCCGTGATGCGTTACAAATCCATGGATTTGAAACCTTATGTATTCAAAACCACGAATTACGGCAGAAGTTGGAACAAAATAGTAAATGGTTTTGACGATGAGCATACGTTTGTGAGAGTCGTACGCGAGGATCCTTTGAGGAAAGGGCTGCTCTATGCCGGAACCGAAACCGGGCTTTTTATTTCGTTTAACGACGGTCAGAACTGGCAGAAGTTACAGCTTAACTTGCCGGTGGTTCCAATCAACGACCTGATTGTCCAAAACAATGATCTGGTTGCGGCCACGGCGGGACGCTCCTTCTGGATACTCGATGATTTGAGCGCGTTGCAGCAATATGACAGGAGCAAACAGGCCTTTAGGCTTTACAAACCTCAGGATACCTATTTGCTATTTGGAGGGAGCACCGAAAAACCGGTTCCAGGTCTGGGTTCGAATCCGAAGTCTGGGGTAGTCATCGATTATTTTCTCCCCTCAAATGCCGACTCGTTGGAGCTGAAACTCGAGGTGCTGCAAGATGGAAAAGTAATTAGAACAGTTACCAACAGCAAGCCAAAAGATTTCAAAAGCTGGCAAGGAGGCCCACCAAAACCTGTTGTTTTGCCTTCTTCCGAGGGGCATCAGCGTTTTACCTGGGACTTTAGACGGGATCGACTTCCGGCGGTTGACAATGTATTTGTGTTTGGAGACTACAGGGGTTCAAGGGTTGGCCCCGGGACTTATACCTTAAGACTTTCTCTGGAGGATGAAACTCTGGAGCAGGCGATCAATATCCTTGCGAATCCCAATATGGGAGATAAAACCGGAGAATATGCTGAACAGCAGAAAATGTTGGCCGATCTGGCGGGCATGATGGAGGAAATTCACAATTCTGTCAATCAGATGCGCTCCGCCAGGAAGCAACTCAGCGGTTATAAGGCACTTCTCAAGGATAATGAAAGCGCAGAAGGTCTGTTAGAACTGGGTGACTCACTAATCGGCAGAATCGATAGCTGGGAAAGAAATCTCATTCAACCGGATCAAAAGACCTTTCAGGACGTGATCAATTTTAACAATCAGCTCAATGCCGAAATCATGTACCTCAGGGGCTTTGTCGACAATGCCGATCCCGAACTGACCAAGGGCGCCCGAGAGCGCTTTAAAGACTTGCAGGATGACTGGAAGGTCTATTCAGATGAGCGGGATGCCATTGTCAAAAACGAAATGGCGGGATACAATGCCGAGTTCAAGCAATTGAACCTGCCTGCGATCATTCTTGAAGAATAGAGTTGTTCTCAGTGTCTTAGTGTGTCCGAAAAAGACGTCCTGTACCTAAGGGCAAAATTGAGGTTTCGATCGGGTCGATAGCTTGAGCCATAGGTTCTTTTTCGAATGGAAAGGTTGAAAAAATATTCAGGTATCTTTAGCATTGGATTGAGAAAAGCTGAAAAACATGCAAAATAATGAAGGAAAACTCAAGGTAGGCCTGGCTCAATTGGCACCTGTGTGGCTTGACAAGAAGGGAACCCTTGAGAAAATCGTCCAGGTTATCCACGAAGCGGGGCAAAAAGGCATCGAGCTGCTGGTCTTCGGTGAAGGACTTTTGCCGGGTTATCCCCTTTGGACAGGACTGACAGATGCAACCATATTCGATTCTCCAATGCAAAAAGAGCTTCATGCCCACTACGCGGCAAATGCAGTGGTCATTGAGAAGGGCGATCTCAATGAGGTATGCTCCATTTTGAAGGAATACGGGATGGGCTCGTACCTGGGAGTGATCGAAAGACCCCTTGACAGGGGAGGTCACAGCCTCTACGCTTCGCTTGTGTTTATAGACAAACATGGGAAAGTGCAATCCGTGCATCGAAAATTGCGACCTACATATGACGAACGATTGACCTGGTCTCCCGGCGACGGTCACGGTTTGCAAGTGCACAGTATGAAGGAATTCACGGTGGGTGGCCTGAATTGCTGGGAGAATTGGATGCCTCTTGTGCGCAGTTCTCTCTATGCACAGGGAGAAAACCTACATGTGGCTGTATGGCCCGGTTCGGATCATAACACCCGGGACATCACCCGATTCATCGCAAGGGAGTCCCGCTCCTACGTCGTTTCTGTTTCCAGCCTGATGCGCAAGGAAGACTTTCCTGAGACAACCCCACATTTCTCTAAGATACTCGAAAATGCGCCTGACGTTTTGACCAATGGAGGGTCATGCGTTGCCGGACCCGATGGGGAGTGGATCCTGGAACCCCAGGTGGGTCAGGAAGAGTTGTTTTCTGTTGAAGTTGATTTCAATCGCGTCCTGGAGGAGCGTCAAAATTTTGATCCCAGTGGCCACTATTCCAGACCGGACGTCACGCGTTTGATTGTCAACAGGGAGCGTCAGTCGGTGGTCCAGTTTGAAGAATCGGGCGAGGCTGGGCTTAAAGAGAATTCAAAAAGCACATGAAAATCATAGGTCTTATAGGAGGAATGAGCTGGGAGTCCAGCGCCGTTTACTACCGGTTGCTCAACGAACGAGTCGGTAGCATACTCGGGGGATCCCATTCTTGTGAATGCATTATGGATTCCGTGGATTTTGAATATATCGAACGACTTCAGCACCAGGGGAAATGGAAAGAGCTTTGTCATATCATGAGAGACAAAGCACTTAAGCTTGAAAAGGCGGGGGCCGAGATCATTCTTCTCTGCACCAATACCATGCACGTCTGCGAACCCGAAATGACCCGGGACCTTCAAGCAGATTTTCTTCATATCGCTGAGGCGACAGGAGAAGCGATTGTTTCCAAGGGGTTGAATCGGGTAGGGCTTTTGGGAACCCGCTTCACGATGGAGAAGGACTTCTATTCGAAGATTCTGACGGATAAATACGGAGTGGAGGTTATCATTCCCATAGCAGAAGATCGCGAGATTGTCCACCACTGCATTTACCAGGAACTGGTCCGGGGAGAAATCTCACCTTCTTCCAAAAAAGAGTTTCAGCGCATCATAGGTGACCTTCAGGAAAAAGGAGCTAAAGGTGTTGTTTTGGGATGTACAGAAATACCCATGCTCATCCAACAGGACGACGTTGAAATCACTGTGTTCGACACAACTTCCCTGCATGTCGATGCGGCTTTGAAACGCGCTCTCAACTGATGCGCTCTCCGTTCGACACGGAGTCGTGATCCGGTTCAATGAAGCTGAGTTTGCCGTCTGCCGTATCACTCATGAGAATCATCCCCTGGCTCTCAACCCCCCTGAGCTTTCTGGGTGCCAGGTTCACCAATACGATCACTCGCTGTCCTATAACCTCCTCCGCAGAGAAGCTCTCGGCAATTCCACTGACGATTGTTCGCACGTCTATGCCGACATCCACCTTCAATTTCAAGAGTTTTTTTGTCTTCGGTATTTTCTCTGCCTCCAGGATTGTGCCTACACGCATGTCGAGTTTGGTGAAATCATCAAAATCGATGGTGTCCTTTTGAGCGGGAACTTCCACAGTTGCATCTGCCGTTTTTGAGGCTTCGAGCTTGTCGATCTGAATTTGGATCTCTTTGTCCTCAACTTTTGAAAACAGGAGCTCGGCCTTTCCTATGGCATGCCCGGCGGGCAGCCGTCTGTTTTCAGAGCCAACTTCTTCCCATGCGCTGAGACTTTCTTCATTGGTGTTGAGCATCTTTCGCAGTTTTTCAGCGGTGAAGGGGAGGAAAGGCTCACTCAGAACGGAAAGAGCTTTTGCGACCTGCAAAGCGACGAACATGATTGTTTTTACGCGATCAGGGTCAGTTTTGATCTTTTTCCAGGGTTCTTCCTCTGCCAGGTATTTGTTCCCCAATCGAGCCAGGTTCATAAGCTCCGACAAAGCCTCTCTGAATCGGTATCGCTCTATAGATGAGGCTATGATCTCCGGGTATTTGGCGAGTTGTTCCAGGGTTTCCGTGTCTGAGGGAGCGAATGCGCCCGGTTCGGGAATTACCCCCTGATAGTACTTGTTGGTCAACACTACCACCCGGTTGATAAAGTTTCCGAAAATGGCCACCAATTCATTGTTGTTGCGGGCCTGATAATCCTTCCAGGTGAAGTCATTGTCCTTTGTTTCCGGCGCATTTGCCGTAAGAACGTAGCGAAGCACATCCTGCTTCTCCGGGAATTCCAACAAATACTCATGCAGCCAAACTGCCCAGTTCTTGGAGGTTGATATTTTGTTGCCTTCAAGGTTCAAAAACTCGTTGGCCGGCACATTTTCAGGCAGGACATAGCTGCCCTCCGCTTTTAGCATCGACGGGAAGATGATGCAGTGGAACACGATGTTGTCCTTCCCTATGAAGTGAACCAATTTGCTGTCTTTGTTTTTCCAG
>JAUIKV010000289.1 GCA_030430615.1 Bacteroidia bacterium | reverse complement strand
TAGATTGTAGTACTTGGTGTCGAGTTCATCCACACTCAAAAGGGTATTGAACAGAGGATTCTTGTTGTCGACCTGCAAATTGATCCTGTCTACGTAAAAGTCAAATGCCTCGATCCTTGGAGACCTCACATTTAATTTAAAGATATCCTCATCCGAATTCACCTCGCCGTAGATGATCGTGTTCGCTCCAAGTATCAGATCCGGAAAAAATACCTCTACGATCTTGTTGTAAATATTGAATCTGAATTCCAGGAACTGACCCTCGAGCACCTTTTTCTTCTCATAGTTGACAAACAGGCTACCCAGTGAATTTTGCCCCAAAAGCTTAAGCTGGTTAAACTTGAAATCCCCGCGCACGTAGCCGTTGATGATGTCAGTAGAATTAACCGTCACCTCTCTTAAGGTATCTTTGAAATAGGAGCTGATGGCGAAGTCTTTGAAGAAATAATCATCATTCTCATTCGAATAAGATGCGTTCTTGAAGCTTATTTCCCCTTCCATGTCATCGGGTGTACTGCCTTTGAGATCAATGTCGATCGTACCTTTCAGGATCGACTTGTCATCACGCGTGAAAAGGTTGAGTCGATTGAAATCGGAATAGGCCACATCGGCAGTGAAATTGAACTGATAGAATTCTGCTGAGAGATCGGCCAGTCCTTTGAATTCAAGCTGCAGATTCGGATCATCTATCAAAAGGTATCCGTCAAACCTTCGGTCCATTAGAACCCCGTTAATGTCTATGTTTGAATAGGTGTAGCCTTTGTATTGATGCTTCGAGATATTGCCCCTTACATTTATGTTGACATTGTCAATCGAAAATCCCTGACCCTCCACTTCACCCGTCATCGAGAACTCTCCGATCAAACTGTCATTGACAAAACGTCCAAGCTTGAAGTCGATCAGCTCAATGCGCCCTTTGTAGGTCGCTTCATCGCCCTTGTCAATGTCATTGAGACTCAAATCCACATCAGACAAGCCAAGCTCCGCAATGGTTTTCAGTTGCACGTCCAAAGAAGTTTTGGTCACTTTAACCTTACCTGAGCTGGAGAAAAATCCGATGTTATTCAAGGCCTTTGGAATTCTGGAACCCAAAAGGTCTGGAAGCAGATTGACCAGGTGATCGTAATTCGAGCTCAGTTCCTGAATGTCTCCGGTCAGCATGAAGCGATCCTTGTTGAGAACATTCTCGATATGGACATCTCCTCTCAACATGGAGTTCCTGTCAGAGCTCAGGTCAATTTGGGAGACCCTGAAATCATTTATGGTACCCTTTGCTTTAGCTGAAAAGTGAATCTGATCATAGCGACCAAACTGACCGTAGAATTTTTTGAGGTCGGAGAGAATGATATCCGCCTTCTTAAAATCCGCATCGATCTGCACACGATTTGTGAAATCCGATAAATCCCCTTTTTCATAGTCAAAATAAATATCTGCGTTGAGCTGAGATCCCTCGGTTCGCAACCAGGTATCGACGAACTCCATTCGCGTATCCGTGTAGCGAAACCGAGAACTGAAGTTCAACACCTCAACATCGTGATCTTCTATGGTTCTGAGGTCATGTATATCCGCGCTCACGTCCGATCCATCTATGTGAAAATTGTCAAAAACCCCATGTATGTTGTGATAGAAGACAATGGGCCCCGCTTTCTTGTTGTCGTTGTAAAGAGTGAAATCGATTCCTTCGGCCACAATAGAAGAGGACTCCATTTTAAAGGTCTTGTCAGAATCCGGGTTCTCTTTTTTGAACTTATTCACAAACAATGTCAGGTTGTTCGTCGAATCGCCTTCATAGGTCCTGAGGTTGAACACTCCTTTCTCAAGGAGGATCTCTCCGAATTCCAAATTGGTTCTGAAAAGATTTCGATAGTTTAAGATCGAGGTTTCGATGCCGCCCACGGAAATTAACGTATCTTTCCTGTGGTCGCGAATCAAAACAGACCTGAGCTTCACTTTCCTTATCGAGGAGAGATCAACCCTGTCAATATGAATGTCAGTCCCATAGGTCTCGTTGATGCGGTTGGTCACGATTCTGGCGAGACCGGTTTGGACCGCCGAAAAAGAAAGCAGTACACTCAACATGACCAGAAAGAAGCTGGCCAGCAGAAAAAAACGTACTACTATATTTTTCAGGCGCCTGATGAGATTTATTTCTAAATTTGCAGTTTTAAAAGTACAATTTTTGTGCCTAAAAAAATGAGGTGAAAAAAAAACCTGTTCACATACTTGCTATTGAATCTTCTTGTGACGACACAAGTGCGGCAGTGCTTGAGAATGACCGGGTACTGTCGAATGTGGTTGCGAATCAAAAGGTTCATGCTCAATACGGTGGAGTCGTGCCTGAGCTTGCCTCCAGGGCCCATCAGCAGAATATCGTCCCGGTAGTCGACCATGCCTTGAAAAAGGCAAATGTTAACAAGGAGGACCTGGATGGAATTGCCTTTACCCAGGGCCCGGGACTTCTCGGCTCCTTGCTCGTGGGAACTTCCTTTGCCAAATCTCTTTCAATTGCGCTGGACATTCCGCTTATGGCGGTCAATCACATGCAGGCCCATGTTTTAGCTCATTTCATTGTAGATGAGGCCCAGAAGATCCCTCCTTTCCCCTTTCTGTGCATGACAATCAGTGGAGGGCATACCCAAATCCTAAGGGTCAGTGCTTTCAATTCGTTTGAAATCCTGGGAGAAACTATTGACGATGCTGTTGGGGAAGCTTTTGATAAAACCGCCAAACTTCTTGGACTTCCCTACCCGGGCGGACCGCTTATAGACAAACATGCCTCTCAAGGAGACCCTCTTGCGTTCAGCTTCTCAGAGCCCAAAACGGAAAACCCGCTGGACTTCAGTTTCAGTGGGCTCAAAACGGCTATCTTGTACTTTCTGCAAAAGGAGCAAAAAAAGAACCCCGATTTCATTCAACAACGG
>JAUIKV010000288.1 GCA_030430615.1 Bacteroidia bacterium | reverse complement strand
TCTTTCTCGGACCTCTTTTGGGAGTTCCGCCATTTCTGCAATACCTCCCGCATTGTCAGAGATTGGTCCGTAGGCGTCAACCGCCAGCTGAATCCCTGTATTCGCGAGCATCCCTACCGCTGCAATAGCGATACCGTAAAGACCTGCGAAATGATGCGAAACAATGATGGCTGTGGCGATCAAAAGAATCGGAATAGCTGTAGACATCATCCCAACTCCCAAGCCTGCAATGATATTCGTTGCAGATCCTGTTTCAGACTGACGAACGATCGAGTTCACAGGTTTGGTTCCTGTACCCGTGTAGTATTCGGTTATCTTTCCAACTAAGAATCCTGCAATCAGTCCGGCAAGCGTTGCGTAGAAAACCCCCATGGCTCCGAAAGGCAAGCCTTCGACGCTCTCAGGAATCATAGCGGTGATTATGAAATAGGAAGCGACAACCATCAGAAATCCAGATCCAAATTCTCCGAGGTTCAATGCTTTATGTGGACTGCCTCCTTCTTTTACTCTTACAAAAAGAGTTCCAAGGATCGACATGATGATGCCTACAGCAGCAAGCGTGAGTGGCAGGTAAACGGCTCCCAAACCATCATATCCAGGGGTCACAATAAGAGCCCCAAGCACCATGGTTCCAATTATTGAGCCGACATAAGACTCGAAAAGGTCAGCTCCCATGCCTGCGACATCTCCTACGTTGTCTCCTACATTGTCAGCAATGGTTGCAGGGTTCAGCGGGTGGTCTTCAGGAATTCCAGCTTCAACCTTACCCACAAGGTCAGCTCCGACGTCCGCCGCTTTAGTGTATATACCTCCACCTACACGCGCAAAAAGCGCGATGGAAGAAGCTCCCAGTGAAAATCCTGAAAGCACATTGAGAACCATTGGCAGATTCTCAGCTCCCGGCCAGATCGACTGGTAGATCATAAATAGTCCGCTAAGACCAAGTACTCCGAGACCTACAACGCCAAGACCCATGACAGATCCTCCGGCGAAAGCTACCTCAAGTGCTGTTCCCAAAGATTTTCTAGCTGCGTGCGTTGTGCGAACGTTAGCCTTTGTAGCGACTCTCATGCCGATAAAACCAGCCAGAGCAGAACAAATTGCACCGATTACAAATGAAAGGGCTACCATACCGTTTGAGCCGGCTTCGGAAGTTCCTTTGAAGTAAAGCAAAATAGCAACAGCAACCACGAAAATTGACAAGATCTTGTATTCCGCCTTCAAAAAGGACATTGCACCGTCTGCAATGTTCTTCGCGATGCGAGCCATTTTCTCATCTCCCACTTCTTGTTTGCTTACCCACGCGTTCTTGATGAATACAAATGCCAAAGCAATGACTCCGAACAAGGGCAAATAACTTACGATTAATTCCATTTTATAGAGTTATTATGTTAAATGATTCTCATTTTGACGGGCAAAAGTAAGCAATATTGTCAGATTAAAAAAACCGGCATCCGGGATACCGGCTCTCATAAAATATTGACTCTGGCCTGCTCAGGTTGAGGGTCAGATTTAGATGGTAAAGGTTCTCTTTTTCTTGTGATCGCTTTCCTCGTAGCGTTTCACGCACTGGTGGTAAATTTCAATCGCCTCTTTGGCATCACCCCAACCGCCGACATCGACTTTCTTCTCTTCCAGGTCTTTGTACACCTGGAAAAAGTGCTCGATCTCTTTCAAACGATGCGGGTTCAAATCAGATATGTCTTTTCTTTTGCTGTACACCGGGTCACTCACCGGCACGCAGATCAGCTTTTCATCGGGGCCTTTTTCATCTGTCATGTGAAATACACCGATCGGGCTCACTTCCACCACGACCATGGGATATGTGGGTTCGGTGCACAAAACCAATACGTCAAGAGGATCCTTGTCAAGAGCGAGGGTCTCGGGAACGAAACCATAGTCACCGGGATACATCATGGAGGAGAACAGGGTTCTGTCAAAACGGATCTTGTGCAGCACAAAATCGTATTCGTATTTGTTTCTGCTTCCTTTTGGGATTTCAATGAGCACGTCAAACGTCACTCTTTTCTTCTTGTCCATATCTGTTTGAATTTTTGGCAAAAGTACGACTTTCATCGGGTTAATTGAATAGAAACCCCTAAATTTAATCACCTGCTAAGTATGTTAAACCCTTTATTTAATACGGTTTAAAATGAAATATCGGACACTTGGAAAAAACGGATTCAGGGTAAGTGAAATCGGACTGGGCTGCTGGCAGCTGGGAGGAGATTGGGGAGACGCCCCGAACGAGGATAAGGCCATGTCTATTTTGAGAGCTGCACTGGATTCGGGAGTCAGCTTGTTTGACACAGCCGATGTTTATGGAGGAGGAAGAAGTGAGAAAGTGCTTGGGAGATTTCTGAAAGAGATTGAAACGCCCGTTAGAGTGATCACCAAGTTTGGGCGTGGAGAAGGCGTTTATCCCGACAATTACACCGAAGCATCCTTGAGAAAAGGAGTCGAAGGTTCCCTCGAACGACTCGGAGTTTCTTCCCTGGATCTGGTCCAGCTCCACTGCATCCCCGAAGAGGTCCTCGAGCGCGGCGTTATTTTTGATGACTTGCGCAAACTCAAAGAGGAGGGTCTTATCAGGGGTTTTGGAGCCAGTGTAGAGACCAAAAGAGAAGGGCTCCTGTGCATGAAGCAGGAGGGCCTGGTATCGCTTCAGATCATTTACAATGTTTTCCGACAGCATTACGGAGAGGAATTCTTTGAGCAGGCCGAAAATCGAGGGGTGGGTCTTGTTGTGCGGTTGCCTCTGGCCAGCGGTTTGTTGTCTGGAAAGTTCAATAGAAAATCCGTTTTCAGTGAAAATGATCACAGAAATTACAATCGAAACGGAGAGGCCTTCAACGTAGGTGAGACTTTTTCGGGTCTGCCATTTGAAAAAGGGCTTGAACTCGTCGACCAAATCAAAAGCCGTTATCTTCCTTC
>JAUIKV010000287.1 GCA_030430615.1 Bacteroidia bacterium | reverse complement strand
GATTGAATAGGCTCCCCTGAAAGCCGCTCCGAGCAGCACGTTGGAGATTTCCTCAGAAAACAGGGAAAGATAAACTACAAGGGGCAATCCAAGGCCAATAAAACCCAACAGGTATCGGCTCATGCTCTTCAGCGAAGCCTTCAGGTCCTGTTCCAACTCCTTGAACAATCCCGGATTTACAGTGTTGAAAAACACAGTCACCAGGGCCATAACAGAGAGCTGTGAGATCTTGTAAACCTGGTCATAGATTCCCACCGACGAGAGGCCTTCGCTGGCAAGAATGACATAGCGATCGCTGAGATTGAGGCTCAAAATACTCAAATTCATGACCAAACCGCCCATTCCGTATGAGAACAGCTCATTCCAGACCTTGGATGAAGATATGCTGTAGCGGATATTGAGACGAATCGGATTCCAAAGCGCAAGTATCGCCAGTGAAAGACCGTCGATCACGAGCAAACCCGTGATCAATGCAGTGATGCTAGCATCCTGAACGAAGACAAGGTAGAGACTGACAAAAAAACTGAGAACAGCACGCACTGACTGAAAGATCGTGTAAAGTCGTGCCCGGGACTCCAATCGCACTGCGACGAGATATCCCATGACAAGCTGGCTGAAGAACAAATGACCAACTGAAACAAGAATAAGTTCCCGAATGAGCGGCTTGATCTCAAGACTGTACCATACTCCGGATCCGATCACGAGAAGAACCAGGGAGATCCCAAAAAAAATCAAGAGGTTTCCAAAAAGATAGTCCAGGCGATTTTCAAGTTTGAATTTCTGATAGTAACGCCAAAGGATGGAAGAAATCCATGAAAAGAGCAACATGCCCAGGTAGGAATAAGTGGCCTGCACGATTCCCAAGTTTCCAAATTCTTCCGTGCCGAAATGCCTCGTGAATATCGGCGTCTTGATGAACCCTACCAGAAGCGGAAAAAATGAGCTCAAAAGATACCATGAAAAGTCTTTTAAAAGGCCCTTTCCATGCTTCATTCCAGAATTTAACTCAACGCTCATCCAAGGCTATTTTGTAATAGTTGCACAAACGATCCAGCTCCTTTTGCCAGTTGTATTCTCTTAAGGTCGCTTCGATACCCTTATTGCTCATGGCCGTGTACATATTTTTCTTTTGCAAGAGTGATTCGATCGCGCGTACGACTTCTTCAAGGTTCCCCGGATCCACGACCAGCCCGCAGGATTCCTTCCTTATCAGCTCGGCTATATGGCCAAAATTGCTGCCAATCACAGGGAGTCCAAAGGCCATGTACTCAAAGAGTTTGATCGGCATCTTGATCTTCAGGCTGCGAATGGGTTGCCAAAGAAGGAGCCCAACCCGGCTTTCTTTGTAAAACTTCCCTACTTGCTCATAAGGCACCTGAGATTTCATCTCGATCGTGTTCTGCAAGTCGTGATTCAGGATAAACTTTTGCATTGCTCCCCTAAGCTCAGGAGGTTGAATCTTTCCAAGCAGCAGAACTTTGAGTTCGGGCATAGCTGGCTTGAGGGCCCGAACCGCCTCCAATAGGTTCCAGGCACCCCTTTGTTCGTTCAGAAGCCCGCAATACAGCAGATCATATTTTTTCCCTCCATCCGGAAATTTGCTCGAATCCGTCGGAGCTTTCACCTCTTCCAGATCTCCAGCAAAAAGATCCCGATCCAGGTAATTGTAAAGAACCACGGCCCTCTCCTCACCGATCACCTTAGCAAACTCATTTCGCACATTGGATTCATTGGCGATGACACGATCGTAACTCAAGGCTATTTTCTTCTCCCACCGATCAACCCTTGAGGCAAAAACATCAACAATCACAGTCGAAAATCGACCTCTACTTAAGAAGCTCCGATAATCTTCTGAATAAGGTTCCCTCGCGTCGTAAAAAACAGCGGGGCGATGAGGCAGGGCTTTCAGTCGGGGGCCAATCCTGTTGAGCCACAGGTCGTGAAAATGATAGATGTCTGCTTTCAAAACAGCACACGCGTCATACAGCTTCTTGTAGTTGTTCGAGGGATTGAGTCGTTTGATAGCGAAATTGACGAAGGGGTTTTTCGAAAACGTTTTTAGCTTCCAAACCCTAAAGACGATTCCTTCTTCTGTTGTCCCTTCATCCGCCTCAGGGCCAATAGAATAATAGTACACCTCAGCACCAAGCCTTTTCATCGGGACCGCCATCTTCCAGTATATCCTGTCATCGTACAGGTCATGCTTGTCAGCAAGAAAACATATTTTGACGCCCTTAAAAGAGTCCATAAAAACGGCTTTTCATAAAAGAGTATGGTTCAGGCTGTACACCAAAGCTTCGGTAAAATCGGGCGACCCCCGGGATCATTGAGCCTTCCAGGTCAAGCAGAAGATCAGTGCCCTGATGCTCTTGAATTAAGTTGACCAGGATAAAAGACGGAGCGTCAAGGTCTTTTCCAGTTTCACTGGCTACCGGGAAGAGATACGTTATTCTTCGGTGATCCTGAAGCCACAATAGCCCTCCAACCCATTGATCGTCGTTATAGACGTTCCAGGTTCTCACTACTTCGGGGTTCTTGTCGATCAACCTCTTCAAACTTTCAGCCGAAGAAGCATCCGGCGCGTAACCCAGGTCAGGGTTCTCGAGATGACTAAGAAAAACTCCAGGTTCTGATGACTTGTGCAGGGTCAAACCGTGAAAACCCTTTCTGATGATTCGCTTTCGGTTTGTATTGAAACCCTGAAACAATTCCTCGAAGCTACGGCTGAGATCCAGGGTATAGTTTAAGCGCTCCTCTGAACGTCGAAGCTTATGGCTTCCGGAATGGAAAGCATAATCTACGAGGATGAATTGGGACGCCAGCCTTTTGCAAAAATCATTTTCCAGCTCCTCGCTGACTTCTCCCGGAGAAAACACGCCGAGTTGCTGAACGAAATTCGGGGTGTAAGCATAGCTAAAGCCGTACTTTCTTCTGCGCGGCACAGG
>JAUIKV010000286.1 GCA_030430615.1 Bacteroidia bacterium | reverse complement strand
CAAAGATTTTTTGTTTTCCAACTCCAAAGCTTTCAAGATGTTAGTGAATTCTTTGGTTTTTGGAGCTTCGAAATCAAAGGACTCGATCACGACGATATTGTCCTCTTTGGCCTTCATCGAAAGTGCTGACTGACGAGCCAGCTTCTTCAGACCCTTGTTAAGTTTGAAGCCGTAATTTCTCGGTCTGGGACCGAAAATTCGACCTCCACCTCTGAATACGGGAGACTTGATGCTACCCGCTCTCGCAGTACCTGTTCCTTTCTGCTTTTTTATCTTTCTCGTACTTCCTGCAATCTCAGCTCTTTCCTTCGCCTTGTGAGTTCCCTGCCTCCTGTTGGCCAGGTGCTGCTTCACATCCAGGTAAATAGCATGATCATTCGGTTCAACACCAAAAACAGTATCTGAAAGCTCAACGCTTCTTCCAGTCTTTTTCCCGTTGATATCAATAACTGCTACTTTCATTATTTCTGAATAATTACATATGAATTCTTGTGACCTGGAACTGCTCCCTTGACAACCAAAAGATTCTTGTCCTTAACCACTTTTAAAACCCGGAGATTCTGAACCGTCACACGGCTGCCACCCATTCTTCCTCCCATTTTCATTCCCTTGAAAACACGAGCAGGATACGAGGCTGCACCAACTGACCCGGGAGCCCTGTTCATGCTCTGCTGACCATGAGTACGCTCCGAACCGGCAAATCCATGGCGTTTGACAACCCCCTGGAAACCTTTTCCTTTTGACGTTCCTGACACATCTACGAACTCACCTTCTTCAAAGTGATCTACGCAGATCTCATCTCCTAGTTTGTACTCCTCCTCAAAACCAATGAACTCAACGACACGTTTTTTTGCAGAAGTACCGGCCTTTTTGAAGTGACCGTTAAGCGCCTTGTTAGACTGCTTCTCTGCCTTGTCATCGAAACCGAGCTGCACGGCCTCGTAGCCGTCAACTTCTTTGGTTCTGACTTGGGTAACCACACACGGACCAGCTTCGATGACAGTACAAGGGATGTTCTTCCCGTTCTCGTCGAAAATACTGGTCATTCCAATTTTCTTTCCTATTAACCCAGACATTTTAATTTAATTTAATATTGATTCTATTTCAAAAAAACAGGGTCAAAATATCTTCAACCCTGAATCTATTTTTCCGTTTTTCCCTCGTCAACCGCTCGGGACATGTGACCGAAATTTCCTTTTCGGCCTTTGGTCGTCCGGAATTCTTCCGTCAAACCTTGATCTCAACTTCCACCCCGCTTGGCAGCTCCAATTTCATCAGAGCGTCAATGGTTTTGGAAGAAGAGCTGTATATATCGAGAATCCTCTTGAACGCGCTCAATTGGAACTGCTCGCGAGACTTCTTGTTCACGTGCGGCGAACGCAGCACAGTGAAGATCTTCTTTTGCGTAGGCAAAGGAATCGGACCGTTTACCACAGCACCGGTGTTCTTTACCGTCTTTACGATTTTTTCAGCAGATTTATCTACTAAATTGTGATCATAAGACTTTAGCTTTATTCTGATTTTCTGGCTCATTTTTGTTCTTTTTAGTAGATTAACCTTGTGCCTTTTTGATTACTTCCTCAGAAATATTCGATGGCGTAACAGCATAATGATCGAATTCCATGGTAGAAGTTGCTCTACCAGATGAAAGCGTCCTCAATGTTGTCACATATCCGAACATCTCAGACAGAGGAACATGGGCTTTAACTACTTTGGCACCCGCACGGTCATCCATTGAATTCACCTGACCTCTTCTTCGGTTCAGGTCACCAACTATATCTCCCATATTCTCTTCAGGAGTAACAACCTCCAACTTCATAATCGGCTCGAGGATCACAGCTCCGGCCGCTTTAGCAGCAGCTTTATAACCCATTTTAGCAGCCAATTCGAAAGACAAGGCATCAGAATCGACAGGGTGGAACGATCCATCTTTCAAAGTCACCTTCATGGTGTCCATCTCGTAGCCAGCCAAAGGACCATTCTTCATAGCCATTTGGAATCCTTTTTCCACAGATGGAATGAATTCTTTTGGAATATTACCCCCTTTAACCTCATTTACAAACTGAAGTCCTTCACCTTCAAAGTCCTCATCCACAGGGCTCATGTCGAAAATGATATCGGCAAACTTACCTCTACCACCAGATTGTTTCTTGTAAACCTCTCTGTGACCGGCACCTTTGGTAATCGCTTCTTTGTATTCAACCTGAGGTTCACCTTCGTTCACCTCAACTTTGAATTCTCTTCTCAATCGATCGATCAAAACTTCAAGGTGAAGCTCTCCCATACCAGATATGATGGTCTGGCCAGAGGCCTCATCCGTTCTCACCTGGAAGGTTGGATCCTCCTCTGCAAGCTTCGCCAGACCCATTCCAAGTTTATCAACATCGGCTTTGGTCTTTGGCTCCACAGCGACCCCAATTACAGGATCTTGGAAATCCATGCTTTCCAATACGATCGGCGCATTCAAATCTGACAGAGTGTCCCCGGTTTTAATATCCTTGAATCCCACAGCAGCACCAATATCACCCGCTTCGATAAAATCGATGGCATTTTGCTTATTGGAGTGCATCTGGTATATTCTTGAAATTCGCTCTTTCTTTCCGGAACGGTTGTTCAGAATATAAGACCCTGCGTCAAGACGACCTGAATAGACTCTAAAAAAGGCCAGTCTTCCCACAAAGGGATCTGTTGCGATCTTGAACGCAAGGGAAGCGAAAGGATCATTCACTGAAGGCTTTCTGGCTACTTCAGCTCCTGTTTCCGGATTTGTTCCCACGATGGCCTCCTTATCCAGAGGTGAGGGCAGATATCTACAAACCGCGTCCAACAGGAATTGAACCCCTTTATTCTTAAATGCCGATCCGCAAATCATTGGAATGATGGCCATATCCATAACTGCAGCCCTAAGTGCATTGTGCACTTCTTCTTCAGTTATTGAATCTTCATCT
>JAUIKV010000285.1 GCA_030430615.1 Bacteroidia bacterium | reverse complement strand
TGATCCCCGGGGCCGGAAAATGATGAAGGATGTCGACATCGATGATGACGCTTTCAAGGGCATTGAAGCAATTATCTTCTCGATGACACCGGAAGAACGCTCAAAGCCTGCAATTATAGATGCGAGTCGCAAAAAGAGAATTGCCAAAGGCTCCGGCACCAACGTGCAGGAAGTCAACCAGCTCTTGAAGCAGTTCAACCAAATGGCCAAAATGATGAAGATGATGCAAGGCGGCGGCGGCAAGAAGATGATGCAGATGATGAAGGGAATGCAATAACCAAAACCAAGCTCTATGATTCTTCTAGACGGAAAAAAAACATCCCAGGACATCAAACAGGAAATTGCTGTTGAGGTAAAAAGCAGGAAAGAAAAAGGCCTGAAGATTCCTCATCTGGCTGCTGTGATCGTTGGCAACGACGGAGCGAGCATGACCTATGTGAACAGCAAAGTGAAGTCATGCCAGCAGATCGGTTTCAATTCGACCCTGATCGAGCTTCCCGAAGACACCACTGAGGAACAGCTCCTCCATGAGATCGATGCACTTAACAAAGATGCTGACATAGATGGCTTTATTGTTCAGCTGCCATTACCCAAGCAGATCGATGAGCAAAAGGTACTGATGGCCGTGGATCCGGATAAGGATGTGGATGGTTTTCACCCGGTCAATGTCGGAAAAATGACCCTGGACCTTCCTGCATTTCTGCCGGCTACACCCGCCGGAATCATGGAGCTGCTGGAACGCTATGAAATCGAAACCTCCGGAAAAAATGTAGTGGTGATCGGCCGAAGTCATATCGTTGGCCGGCCAATGAGCATACTTCTGAGTCAAAAGAGAAAGGTTGGAAATGCCACCGTTACGATTACACATAGTCGAACCAAAGACCTGGCCTCGATAACCCGTGAGGCAGACATCGTTGTCGCCGCGCTGGGCATGGCTGAATTCCTGACGGGAGACATGGTCAAGGATGGAGTGACCATCATCGACGTGGGCATTACCCGCGTTCCTGACGCGACTAAAAAACGAGGCTACAGACTGGCCGGTGACGTGCATTTCGAAAGCGTCAGCAAGAAAGCCTCTTACATCACACCGGTTCCCGGTGGCGTAGGACCCATGACCATCGCCATGTTGCTTAAAAATACTTTAAAGGCCTGTCAAAACAGGGATTGACTGAACTCTTCCGGGATTATTCCTCCTCGCGATTAGCAGCTTCAATCTGAAAGGGAGGCTTGCATATGGCTATGTACTCACAGGGCTCATCAAAAGGATTGCTGTAACGTACCCGAATTCCCTTCTTGATCCGAATGGACTCTCCTGGTGAAAGTATCACGACTTCATCCCCTACCTCGATTTTCTTTTTGCCTTTGATTATGTAGGTGTATTCTTCGAATTCCGGAGTCTGAAAGGGCTCTCCCCATCCGGCAGGAGCGATCATATGGGCCAAACTAAGATCCGATTCAATGCTCGCCAACCCGAAGTGTTCCTCGATCAGCTTTCCGTCATCCACCGGCACCACAAAAGGATCTCGCTGTAAATCAAAGTCTTTCATTCTCAATTTTCTTTACGCTTGGAGGGGTGTCGATTCCCGGTTTGAGCAATTCATCCGCTAAGGCAGCTCCATAGGTTCTGTGAATGGGCACAACTCCTGCCCAGATATCCAGATCGTAATCAGGCTTGTCGTCTCCCACCCCTTCTGCGCGAATCTTGGCAGAAGCCTCATTGATTTCCAGTTTCAAAACCTTGGTCACATTGAGCTCTTTTTCATTGGGTAGCCTGACCTCAGACCATCGCCCCTTCAAAACCTGGTCAGAAATTATCCTCAGGGCCTCCATTTTCTCTTCATTACCCTCAACCAGTTGTGCAGTGCCAAACAATGTGACCGACTCGTAATTCAGGGAGTGATGAAACGCTGAGCGAGCCAGGACAAGGGCATCAGTGAGTGTCACATTGACCGAGACAGGCACACCTTTCTCCAGGGTCTGCAGCATTCGGCTGACATTGGCTCCATGAAAAAAAAGAGAATTATCTTCTCTTCCGTAAATCGTAGGAATCACTACAGGGTATCCATCATGGACAAATCCTACCTGGCAAATGAAATCCCGGTCAAGGATGCGATATACTGTTTCCTTGTCGTAGTGCCCTCTATCAGGACGTCTTTTGACTTTCGTCTTATCAGATTTCATCTTCTCGATCTACTGTTTCTCATTCGAACCAAAGTGTGATATACAAGATGCTTGCCTGGTCAGGAATCTGATCTTCCCGTATGTCTCGCATATCAAATTCATCGATATTCAAGTCTTTCTTATCCAGTGAAATAGTAGCATTTATTTCATCTATAAATAGAATAGCTGAGCTGAATGAAGGCTCAATGTCATCAATCGAATATTGACCCCTTACATCCTCGAATGTCGATGCCGTTGAAATTCCTTTTTCTGTGGAATAAGAAGGGCTGTAAATCTTGACGTGCTCAAGTGCTTTCAATGAGTCATTTTCAACGCGGGTGACAAAAATGAGCGAAGGATTTCCTGAGGCATCAAATACTTTGTACTCTCGAACCATGGACTCGCCTTCCGGTAATTTTTGCACAGAATCGCCCTTGAAGATTCTGTCAAGTTCCTCAATTGTGGTGCTGTTCGAGATTTCACCCAACTGTTTCTTTTTAATAATCGTGCTGTCCTCTGCGCATTGCACTAGGAGAAAAAACACTACAAGGCCCAAAATTGTTCTAAGCATCTCTTTTTCAATTATTTTTCGAGTTCGTAAAATGGTATAGCGGGGTCAAGATAGAAAATCGTTTCAACGCGTCCAAACACCTACTTGAAGACCTTGTTCAAAATTCCAAAAACCCCGCGAATGAATGTCGCACTGGTAAGCACCTTCACAACCGGGTCGACCCTGCGTCTAGTCGAACCAGAGCTCGAACGCGTTGTCTTTTTATGAACTTCCGGCTCAGCT
>JAUIKV010000027.1 GCA_030430615.1 Bacteroidia bacterium | reverse complement strand
AAGATCAACCGACAAAGGGGCGGCTCCCGAAACAATGTATTGCGCTTTGGATAGCCCCAACTTCTGACGAATTTTGTTTTTTAAGACCTTGCCCAGCAGTGGCACTTTCAATAGAACATTCAGCTTTTTCTGTGGCAATCCTTCGCGAATTTTTTCCTGAAATTTCGCCCAAATCCTCGGGACGGCGAAAAACAAATCCGGTTGGGTGCTTTCCAGGTCTGAAGCAAAGGAATCTAAGGTGTCCGCAAAGGTTATTGAGGCTCCCAACAGAAAGGCCTGATTCTCTATTCCGATCCGCTCAGCGATATGACTCAAAGGCAGGTATGAAAAAAAACGAGGGTGTTTTACAAGATCGATGTCGTGATTTAGATTGTACGTGGCATTTGCGAAGTTGCGGATACTATGCATGACCCCTTTCGGCATGCCCGTAGTTCCTGAGGTATAAATTATAGAGATCAACTCATCGGGTTCCGCGGGCTCAAGTTCACCCAGAGGCTCATTTTGCTCCATTATTAGCTCCCAGGAGATTTCACCCGACGTCTTATACTTGTCAGAACCGACAATCCTGATTGATGCGAAAGCTTCTTTTTGTCCCTCAAATTGATCCAGTTTTCCCGCGAAGACAAGTACACTTTCGCTGTGCTCGACAATGGGTTTGATGGAATCGTCCTTGAGAGTTGGGTAGATTGGAACAGAGACATGTCCGCTCATCATTATCGCTAGGTCCGCCAGAACCCAGAAGTCGCAATTTTTCGACAGCAGGGCGATTTTGCTCTGTTTGGGAAAATCCTGGTCTTTAAGAAAACGGGCCGCCTTGCGCGCCTGAATTCCGGCCTCCCGGTAGGTGAGGACATCCAGTTTCCCTGCGTGATTCTGTCGTAAAAATTCCTGATCCGGGGTATTTTTTTCCCAATATTCAAAGGCTGCAAGAGGTGATGAGAATTTTTTCATGAGATGTTTGGCTTCAATTCTTCTCTAAAATAGTCATTAAATCTTTATTCGCGATTCAATGAAGTTTATAATGACATCGATATCGGAGTCGTGTTCGAACCAGTTTATTTCCTTGTCTTTTTTAAACCAGGTCTCTTGTCTTTTAGCAAATCTCCGGGTATTTTTTTTGATCTCTTCTATCGCGCCTTCAAGCGAAATGTTTCCATCCAAAAACGAAAAAATCTCCCGGTAACCGACCGTTTGGAGGGCATTGAGGCTGCGAAATTCACTAAGTTCACGAACTTCGTCGAGCAGGCCCAGGTCCATCATGACATCCACTCTGCGGTTGATTCGGTCGTACACGATCTCCCGGTCTGCGCGCAGCCCTATTTTGAGCGTTTCAAAATCCCTGGTTTTGCTCTTTTTTCCCCAGAAGGAAGAAAATGGCCTTCCTGTTCCCTCGGTGATTTCCAAAGCCCGTATCAATCTCTGTTTGTTCTGTATGTCGATGCGCGCATAAGTGTTTGAATCCAGTGATTTAAGTCTTTCCTGCAAAGGCGACAATCCGAAAGTTTCCAGTTCGTTGATCAAGCCGGTGCGAATTTCGGGATCAACCTCCGGGAAATCATCCAAGCCGTTGATCACTGCATCAGCATATAGGCCGCTGCCACCTGCCATGATGAAAATGTCAGTCTCTTTGAATTTCTCAGTGAGCAGCTCAAGAGCCTCTTTTTCAAATGTTCCTACGTTGTAGTCCTCCCGAATCGACCTGGTCTGAATGAAATGATGTCTGACCCTGTTCATTTCCGAAGTAGACGGGACTGCGGTTCCGATCTTCATTTCACTGTAGAATTGTCTCGAATCACATGACAGGATTTCCGTATGGAAGTATTCACCCAATCGAATGGCAAGCTCCGTTTTTCCTATGGCCGTAGGTCCGACAACAGATATGAGATGTTTTTTCAGCATGTGTTTAAATGTCAGTTGTCCAAATGACATATGCATCAAATGTAAAGATTTAGCGAGAATTACCTGTCTGGGATTTTATAGAAATTGAAGAGTCTTAGACAGGCTAAGAAATTAGTAATAATAGAGCCGTTTTAGCGTTATACGTGTGCGTTAAAGATTTACGCGCGGGATACATGGATCAAAAAAAAGGATTTACTTCGCTACTATGGCTCGTTTTGGGTCTGTCAACTGTATATGCTCAACAGCTGGCTATCTACGGTGACAATGAGCTGATTCCTTCTGACGGATCCAACTAGATATTCCATTGATTGGCGCCAGGAAAGGGGAAATACTTTTGATTGATGTGTTCCACGCAAACGGGAGCAAACGAAGCAAAAAAATCTATAACGCCTCTCCGCAACGGTAACAGTAGCTGGCGTCATCTCTATGCACACCGGCGGCACAATTTGGACAGGATTGCGTATTCATGTCGATATGCGCTCCTTTGCCTTTGGCCATCTCAACACTTACTATTCCTGTTGGAATCGCAATAATGCCATAACCCAGGATCATCACCAGGCTGGCCAGGAACTGTCCAAACGGAGATTGAGGGGCAATATCACCATATCCCACGGTGGTTAGGGTTACAATCGTCCAGTAAATGCTTATAGGGATATTTGTGAATCCACTTTCATCCCCTTCAATCAGGTACATCAGGGTTCCGATGATCACGCAGATCACCACGACCGAGGAGATGAATACGAATATTTTGTAGCGAGAAGCGACCAGGGCCCTTTTCAAGTTATCCGTGGCACCGACAAAGCGGACAAGTTTCAGGATTCTGAAGATTAGCAGAAGACGAAGTCCGCGAAGTGCGACAAGTGCGTGAGCTCCTCCGATGACCAGCGATAGATACTTTGGGATGGTGGACAGCAAATCAATGATGCCATAAAAGCTGAAGATATATCGGCTGGGCTTTTTGACGCTGATGATGCGCGCGATATATTCAATCGTGAAGAGAATCGTGATGATCCATTCTGAGATGTCGAAAAAATCATGGAAGCGTTCATCCAGGGATTTAACGCTTTCGAGCATGACCAAAATGATACTGGCAACAATGGCCACGATGATGATAAGATCGAAAATCCTGCCTTTCTTGCTATCCGCCTCGTAGATGATCTCGTGCAGGGAAGCCCTCCAGTTGCTATCGGGTTGCTCTCGTTTCAAGTGCTGTCAATTTTCCTTAAATATAGGAATTTCTCAGAACCGGATGATTCGCTCTACCTGATGCCTTGAAAGATACTCTTTTACGATGACGTTCTGTGATTCGTGGTCACGTGATGGGTTGACCAGGTTCTTGAGCACCGTGTGGTTGGTTATCTGATGTCCCAGCTCGGCATATCCATACCCGCGGTATTGGTTTTCCTCTATGAGAATCACGGATTTTTCACCTGGAATGCGTCCTCTGTCTATCAAAATCATGTTCTCATGCCCAAACTCAACCTTGCGAGGCAGAATTTTCTTTCTGTTGTTGAATCTCGGTCTGTGGATTCTGAGCTCTTCCTGGTACTTGATTTGTGCAATGAGTTCACTGCCCGTTGGCTCAAAGGTCAGAGACTGCATTTCCTTTACCATGGCCTGATGGCGCTTGGAGGCCCTCAAAAAGATTTGGTTTACGTGCTTTTTCATGTTGCGCCCTTTGCCGACGTAGACCACATCCCCGTTGTAGCGGTGAAAGTATACGAGTCCCGATTCATCAGGAACTTCATCCAATAGCCTGAGCAGCTTGTCAGACAGGTCCCGGGCATTGCCTTCCCGGATTGTTTTTTTCACGATTTCCATTTCCCGGTCCTTTTCCAGCAAGACCTGAAACAACTTCAAGGCGGCAATGGCATCACCGTTGGCCCTGTGCCTGTCGCTGATTGGGATTCCGATGGCACGGCACAGCTTGCCCAGGCTGTAGGTCTCCTGGTCGGGAATCAATTTCTTGCTGAGCTCAACGGTACACAGGGTGGGCACTTCAAAAGGATATCCCAACCTCGCGAATTCGTTTCTGAGCACCCTGTAGTCAAAGCTCGAGTTGTGAGCTACGAGAACAGCGTCTCCGGTAATCTCCACGATTCTTTTGGCTACCTCGTGAAATTTGGGTGCACTGCGAAGCATCTTGTTGTTGATCCCGGTGAGTTGGACGACAAAAGGCTGAATTTCCTTCTCCGGATTGATCAGGCTGATGAAAGAGTCAATCACATGCAAACCATCGAACAGGTGAATTGCAATTTCGGTAATCCCTTCCTCATTGAAATTACCTCCAGTCGTCTCTATGTCCATCACCGCATATTTCATTTCTATCATCTATTTTGGATCAACGGCAACGCGTTCCGGTCTGTTAGCCAGTTCCCAGGCGGTGTAAAAGATGTAATCCGTTCTCAATTTGAGGAGTTCATAGTTTATTTTCTCAGGAGTGTCGGTTGGTTTGTGATAGTCCTCATGCTCTCCGTTAAAGAAAAATATGACAGGAATTCCCTTTTGGGCAAAGCTATAATGATCCGATCTGTAGTAAAAACGATTCGGATCATTTTCCTTGTTGAATGTGTAGTCGAGTTTCAATCCAAAATGCTCCTTATTGACACTCTCAGCGAGTTCGTGTAGCTCTTTACTCAGCCTGTCTGATCCGATGAGGTAAATGTATTCGGGCTTGTCTTCATGCTTTGGGTCGACTCTGCCGATCATGTCGATGTTCAGATTGGTTACGGTGTTTTTTATTTTGAAGACGGGATGCGAAACATAATACCTGGATCCGTAGAGACCGGATTCTTCTCCCGTGACATGAAGAAAAAGTATGGATCGTTTCGGTCGGTGACCGTCGTCCGTGGCTGACTGAAACGCCTCCGCGATTTCCATCACTGCAGAGGTGCCCGAGCCGTTGTCATCTGCCCCGTTGAATACAATTTCCCCTCTTTTTCCAAGGTGATCATAATGTGCAGAGATGATGAGAACCTCTTCAGGAAACTCACTTCCCATAATATAGGCAAGAACATTTTCAGACGAATTCCCGGATGCGTTATTGAAATATCCAGCGGGAATGGTCTGCTCGTATTCCGGATAGTTTTGAGGGGCCTGCAATTCGAGATGCTTGTAATAGGCGGTGAGGTAGTTGGCAGCCATCTTCTGACCCTTTTCCCCGGTTTTTCGTCCTTCGAGCACGTCAGATGCCAACAGGTAAAGATGTTCCTTGAGGTCCTCCGTGTCAATTTTCTGGGCGTATTTCTTCATCAGCAGGTCCTCATTGTTCTCGAGGTCACGCTTGGCACTGCAGGATGTAAGTGTTACGAACAGGATGAAAAACAAAAGAACTCTCATCAAAACGGCTTAAGTAGGCAAAAATAGGAAACTTCGGAATCACTTGAATCGAAACTGCCTCGTTTCTTTGTCAAAGTGGATTGTGTTTCTGTCGAAGAGCTCATTGATCCGGCCTTCGTTGATGAGGTCTTCGGGGCTTCCCGAAACGATTCCGTCTGCATTCATCAACCACAGCACATCGGCCATTTGGGTCGCGAGTTGAACTTCGTGGGTAGAGATGAGAATGGACTTGCCTAGCTCCGCGGCCAGCTTTTTCAGGAGTTGAAAAGTCTCTATCTTATGCTGGATGTCGAGATGTGCAGTAGGCTCATCCAACAGGATGAGTTTAGTGTCCTGTGCAACGGCGCGACAGATCATGGCCCGTTGCAATTGACCGTCACTGAGCTCATCACAACGCATGTCAGACAATTCTTCCAACTGGGCTCCCTTCAGCGCACGACTCACGAGATTCTCGTCTTCCTGGTTCATTTTGCCAATCCAGTTGGTATAGGGCTGTCTTCCAAGGGCTACCATTTCATATACGGTTAGGTTGCTTTCAGGGATTCGTTCTGTCAGCACGAGCCCGATCTTTTTAGCGAGCTCATTTTGAGTGACTGAGTAGATCGACTCGCCCTCAAGGAATATGTCTCCATCCAGCGGCGGCTGCATTCTGCTCAGGGTCCTGATCAATGTTGACTTGCCAATTCCATTTTGCCCGAGCAAACATATTACCGTAGAAGCTTCAATGCAAAGATCCAGATTCCGGGACAGGATTGTTTTTCGCTTTCCGGAGGCATAGCCTATGCTCAAACCTTGCGTCGACATTACCGCCTCAAGGCAATTTTCCCGAACCCTCTTCAAAGAGGTCTTATTTTGATTCTTATTTTTCAAGATATGTCACTTTCGAGATTTGTCACCTTCAAATTTCGTCTTTTTCAAATTGCCCATTTCGTTTGTTCACTTTCTTCTACAATACCATGCGTCTTTTGCGCACGAGCAGCCAGATCACGATTGGAGCCCCAAAAAGAGTTGTGATCGCATTGATAGGCAAGGTGTATTCACTGCCGGGCAACTGGGCAATCGTATCGCTGATCAGCATGATAAATGCTCCCACAACCGCGGCCACCGGAAGGACGATCCGGTGATCTGAAGTTTTGAGAACGAGTTTGGTCACATGTGGCGCCGCGAGTCCAATGAATGCAATGGGTCCTGCAAAAGCTGTAATAACTCCTGTAAACAAGCTCGTAGACAACAAGATCAGTTTTTTCGTAGTTTGCATGTTGATTCCAATGCTTTTCGCATAGTTCTCACCGAGAAGCAAACTATTGAGGGATTTGATCACGGGCAGAAGGAACGCTGCGGCCAGAAGGTAGATCAATCCAAAGACGACAAGTTCAGTCCAGGTCAAGTTCCCCAAGCTGCCAAAGCCCCAAAAGGTAAATCGCTGGAGGCTTTCTGCGCTGCTGAAATAAGCCAAAACACTGATCACTGCCGCCGAAAGGCTGCTGAACATGAGGCCGACAATCAAAATGCTCATGGTATTTTTAAGCTGCCGGGAGACCAACATCACGGCAGTCAAAACAAGAAACGACCCCAGGCTGGCTGCCACACTGGTCATTACGTGTGAGTTTCCGAGAACCGACCAGAACCCGCCGAGTATGGATGAACCCAGGATCAACAGGGCCACACCCAAACTTGCCCCCGAGCTGATTCCGAGTACGTAGGGTCCTGCCAAAGGGTTTCTAAACAAGGTTTGCATCAATAAACCGCTAACAGAGAGACCAGATCCGACGAGCAGTGCCGTTATCGCTTTGGGCAATCGGTAATTCAGAATGATATAGTTCCAGGTTTCCTTATCTCCCTGACCCGTAAAAAGAGAGTTGATGACTGATCGTATTGGTATGTTGACCGAACCGAAACTGATATTGACCAGAATCATAAAGATCAGTAAAAGCAGTATGAAACCGAAAATCAGCCTATTTGAGTAGTTCTTGTTCATCAGTCAAGAGGTTGCAGAAAGAAAGGCTCGTAACCCGGAAGAAGATCCGGATGGGTCACCTTGATCAGATCTTTCAATACTATATGGGGTTGAAGGGGGCCGAGTTCGAAATAGACAATCCCCCCACCAGAACCTTTTCTTTTGGAGAAGGTGTAGATTCTATTCTCGTCGAATGCACTGAACTCGGCATAGTGACCATTGGCCTCGATCAGGTCTTCTCTACTGGTGTAAATGCCCGATCCGATCCAGAAATCCGCTTCACGGGCCCGATCCAGAACCGATTCAAAATTCAGAACCAGACTGCCCTGACCTTCACTGTCTTTCCATAAATAATTAGTGTTGGCATCTCTGTACAAACGGGCTGTGAAGCTCTCTCCTGCAGGAAGGTTCCATTGATCCTTGAACAGAATGCCCGACATGATCGTCGGCGCTCGTTTCGACTGTTTGGCTATTTCGCAGGCTTTGAGATATTCTTTCTCAATCTGGTTGAAAATGCTGTCGGCCTCTTTGTCCCGGTCGAGAAGAGCCCCAAAGAATTTGATCCATTCCGCCCGGCCGAGGGGAGTCTCTTCCAGCCAATCTCCGTTAAAGATGATTGGGATGCCATTTTTGCGCAACGTCGAGTACGCCTTGTCAGAGTCATCCAGCGCGAACCCTATCACGACTTCAGGTTGCAGGGCGATCACCATTTCGGTATTCAACCCCATGTCTTTGCCGATGTCAATGAGTTTTCCCTGATCTATTCTTTTTCTCGTTTCAGGCGAAGCGATGTAATCCGCATTCGGAAATCCTACCAGCACATCCCCAGCACCCAAAATTTCGAGCATAGGCACGTGGGTGGTGGAGGTGGCTACTATTTTCTCGAGTGGTATTTCAATCGATTCCTGCTCACTTTTCTCTCGGCTTGTTTTTTTGATCAGTGTGTAGATGTAGTCTTGCTTCGAATCGGGGAAAGGGGATTTGATGATTAATTTTACGCTAGATTTAAAATATTGTATATCAAACCCTTTAGCGTATTTAATTCGATAGTCAGTTGATCTTTTTTTCTCTACAACTCGATCCGGTTTACGCTCATTTTCGCAAGATGAAAAAGATGCGAGAATTGAAAAGAACAGCAGGAGGCTTAACCAAAAATGACTACTGAATCTCATGAAATGACAGCAAAATCGTATTGTTCAAATTTTGTTCAGCAAGTTTACGATATTTTCAAACAAAACATTCCAAAATATTTTTTTTATGGAGAGGGAAAAGGTACTTTTGTGACAGATTTTGGTCCGTATGAAGCGGATTTGAAATGGGAATCCCGTTAGAATCGGGAGCTGTCTCCGCAACTGTAAGCTCAGCCGTAATAAACGGTGGCCGGTGTTTACTGCAAGCCACTTTCACGTAGAAGGGAAGGCAAACATCGGGACGCAAGCCAGGAAACCTGCCAATTTCGTAAGAACAAAGTTTTCGGAAGAAAAACTGTTGTCTATGAGATTAAGTATTCTATTCATTTTCTTTTCTGTCGGATGTCTTTTAGCACAGTCCGGAAAATCTGAGCAGCTTGAGGAAATCTTGTTGCGCGGTAATTTTGCAGGTTCTGTCAATCCGGGTTACAGCATACAGACGATTTCGGATTCCCTCCTGAATTCCGATTATCAGTCTTTGGGGGAGCTTCTCGAAAAGCAAGCCAACCTTTATTTCAAACAGAATGGCTACGGTATGGTGTCTTCTATTTCGCTTCGTGGAACGACAGCTTCTCAAACCGGTGTTTTTTGGAACGGAATTGCGATCAATTCAGCGCTCAATGGTCAAACTGACTTCAACACCTTGCAGGGAAACAGCTTCAACGCCATTGAGATAAGGAGGGGCGGGGGCAGTGTTCTTCTCGGCAGTGGTGCCGTGGGAGGTGCCGTCAACCTGAGTGATCGAATCCCTTATGCAGAAGAGGATGCGTTCAGGATTTTTTTAGGTGCCGGAAGCTATGAAACCTTCAAAGGGCAATTTAGCGGGTTGGTGAGCTCCGACCGCTTTACTGTGAAACTCGGATTGGGTGGGATGCGCTCAGAGAATGACTATCCGTATCTCGGCACAGACCTGAAGAATGAGAACGGGGAATTCGGCAACTTCAATGCGAATGTCAGCCTTGGTTATAAACTGGATGAGCGTAGTCAGATTCTTTTTTATTCGGTGCTTTTCAAGAATGACAGGAACCTTTCCCGCACGCTCACGGCAAGGGGTAATGACAGGCTCGAAAATCTCGATTCGCGACTTATGGCCGAATGGAAATATCTAGGAGACCGATTTACCTCTTCATTGAAATTTGCCTTTCTCCATGAGGATTTCGCCTATTTATTCGATCAGGACCAGCCTGAGAATCGCTCTGATGGATCCAGCGACCGTTTAATTGGGAAATATGACATTACTTACTTCATAAAGGACGAAATGCTGCTCAAGGGAGGCTTGGAGATCGAAAATGCCAAGGGGACGGGCACAAGTCTCGAAGATGCCGAAAGAACAGATTTTTCTGCGTACGGGCTGTTCCAGCACCGACCTGTTGAACGATTCAAGTACAATCTGAGTCTCAGGGCGGGAACCTCCACGGCGTACTCCATTCCCGTCATTTTTTCAGTTGACGGTTGTTTCGACCTGTCGGAGTCTCTCGACTTGAAGGCTGCCTATTCATCAAATTATCGGTTACCGACCTTCAACGACCTGTTTTGGGAACCTGGCGGCAATCCCGATTTAGTGCCCGAGACCAGCAATTCTGGTGAGTTGGGTATCCAGTTTAAGAAGGAGGAGCACATGATCTCCCTGACGGGATTTTTGATCAATAGCAAGGATCTCATCCAGTGGCAGCCAGGAAATGGTGGGATTTGGAGCCCTGTGAACATTGATGAGGCCAATAATTATGGAATCGAGCTTTCCGTCGAGGGAAGCAAAAGGTTCAGTGAGCACTTGCTGAGCTGGAATCTGCGATATGATTACACCAGGGCTATAGATAAAGAGCTGGACAAACAGCTCATTTACGTGCCCGAGCACCGTGCGAATGGCCTGTTTCAATACAACTGGAGGGCCTGGACCCTGCAATACCAGGTGCAATACACGGGGGAGGTCTTCACCACGACATCCAACAGCCAAAGCCTCGATGATTACACCATTTCAAACCTGGAACTCGTAAAATCTTTTTTGGATCGAAGAATGATTCTATCCGTCAGGGTGAACAACCTCTTCGACAAAGCTTACCAATCTGTGGCCTTCAGACCGATGCCCAATAGAAACGGTCATTTCAACCTAACTTATAAATTCTAAATCATGAAATCTTTCAAACTATTTCTTTTGTTCACATTCTCAATGTTCCTGTTTTCTTGCACGGATGACAGTGACCCGGTACAGGAAACCAAAGGAGATTATGAATCTGGATATTTCATCACCAATGAAGGTCCTTTTCAGAACGGTACCGGTACCATCACTTTTGTCGGGGATGACGGTTCGGTGGAACAAGAGGTTTTCAAAACAGTCAATGGAGAGAACCTGGGCAATATCGTGAACTCTATGTACATTGATGGGGACAAGGCCTACATCGTCGTGAATAATTCCGGTCTCATTGTTGTGGTCAACCGCAACACTATGGAGAAACTTGCCGTAATTCAAGGAAATGGGATCAATAATCCAAGACACTTCGTCGTTGCTGAGGGTAGGGGTTTCGTGAGCAATTGGGGTGATCCGCAGGATCCGTCAGATGACTTCATCGCGGTTGTAGATTTGGATGTGAATGAGGTTCTTGGAACTATTCCGGTAGGAGAGGGGCCAGAGCGCATGCTGGCAACTTCGGAGGGTCTTTTCGTTGCGCTGCAGGGAGGTTACGGTCATAACAACAAGGTCGTAATAATAGATCCGGCAAGCAATCAAGTCGTCAACACAATTGAAGTCGGAGACGTGCCTAATTCGCTACAAGCCGATGATGAAGGCAATGTTTGGATCCTTTGCGGAGGCAAGCCGGCCTGGACTGGTGCTGAAACGCCCGGAAAGCTCTCTCGGATTCGGCTGTCAGATCTGACTACTTCCTTTCAGCAATTTGAGACAATTGAGCATCCGGGTCTTCTGAGTTTTGACAACGGGCAGCTTTACTACCACATGAACGGGCAGGTTTTCCGTATGAATCCCGGGGCGGCAGATTTGCCTGCCGAGGGGATCGCCGGATTGGAAGGGTTCTACTACGGAATGACTGTCGTAAATGGCGAAATGTACGGAACCGATGCCGGTGACTTCGCCTCAGAGGGAACAGTTAAGGTGTTCAATGTGAATTCAGGAGCCCTTCTAAATACCATTGACGCAGGCATCATTCCGGGTCAGGTGGTTTTACCTTAATTCTGTATTTTTACAAGAGAAGATATGAATAAAATTGCTTTCCTGTTGTTGATGCTGGTTTGCTGTGCTCAGTTGGAGGCCCAGGAAGTAGGCTTGCGATTTGGCGACATGGACGGCAACAATATCGGAATCGATGCGGTTATTCCCATAGAATCAAGAAGAATTCACACTACCGTGTCTTTCGGCGACAACGTGGGTCTTGACGTTCTCTATGATTTCGTGGTGGCTCCGGTTTTCAAAAATTCTGGCTTCAATTACTACGCAGGAATAGGCCTGACGAGCTTGTTTGCCAGCGAGTTCAAGCTCGGTGTGATGGGAGAGTTGGGTTTCGAATACAGATTTCGCTCCGTTCCTTTGGTGGCCGGGCTGGACTATCGACCCGCTGTTATCGTTGTGGAGAAGATGGACTTTGTCTATGCTAATTTTGGCTTCAATTTTCGCTATTCGTTCTAAAGGGATCGTTACGAAAATTTAGAAAAGTCCAGGTCAGGAATTCCATATTTGTGAAAAAAAACTAATCATCCCGGAAACGAGTCCAGTAGAGATTTTTGCCGAAGATAGGGTAGCCTATGAATCCTCTTACTTTCAAGGTGTCTCCTGATGTGGGGTTGATCTGAAACCCATACCAGCGACCATTTTTTGCATTGAGGATCTTGGCTCCCTGCCAAATGCCCTCATTAAACCGGGCTCCTTTCAGAATTACAAGGCCCTTGATCGGCTGGTTTTCCAGGCTCCCTTCACAACGGCTGCATACGTCAGATCTGTGCTCCTCAGGTATAATGCTGTCGATCCGGATGAAAAGCCTGCCGTCGACTTGGTAAATATCGACTACAGCTTCTTCTACGGACCTGTCAAAAATATCATAAGTGACCCATTTCCCTTCGACAGACTGTCCGGATAGGATCTTAAGGGGCAGGATGAGCAGCAGGCATGTTAAAGCCCGCTTCATTTTCCTTCGACTCTGTACCAGTACTCGGTTCTGCCAATTACAGAGAAACCAATGTAACCTCGGAGTTTGAGCTTATTCTCTTCTTCAAGAGTAATGTAGCATTTGTAGTATTTTCCGTTTTTCGGATCCAGGATCTTTCCTCCATTGTACTCATCCCCGTCTTTCACCAATCCTCTCATGATCACGAGACCCTCAATGGGCTTGTCTTTGTCTTTTCCTGTGCATTCAATGCAGGTCTTGTCTTTGTCTTCTTCCTTCAGAATCGTTTCGATTTGGGCGAAGACCTTCTGATCTTTCTCGTAAACTCGTATAATAGACTCATTTTCACCTGTATCGGGATCGATGCTGTACCATTTCCCAAACACTTCCTGACCCCAAGCCATTCCACTGGTAAGGCTAAAAGCCAAAGCGAAAAAAACTACTTTCTTCATTGTGATCTCTCTAAATTCTTGTGATGTAATTTTAAAAGACTCGTGTTCAATTCGAATCCGAGCAGCAAGATAATAGAATTTAGCCAAATGAATAACATGATGACCAAAACGGTGCCGATTGATCCGTAGAGCTCGTTGTACTGGCCAAATTTCGAAAGGTAGGCCTCGAAGATGAAAAAATTGATGATAAATAGAACCACTGTGAAAATGGTGCCGGGTGAAAAGAATGAGATCTTGCGACCCTCGCGGGTTCCGAAATAGTACAACAGGGAGATCGAGACCACGAGCAAACCAATGAGAATCAAAACCTGTACGGCGCTGAGCCAAATGCTGGAATCACTGACAATCCCCTGTTCCTGCATTGAACGGATGAAGAATTCAATGATGATGATCAATGCCACCGTCAGAAGAAGAAGAAAGGCCAAAATTAGCGAGATACCCAATGAAACCATATATTGTCGTATCACGGTTCGGGTCTGAATGTCGTGATAGGTATACTCGAAACCGCTTAGAATTGCGTTGACCCCATTGGTCATCAGAAATATGGAAAGGAAGAAACCAAGAGATAGCAGCTCTGCGTATTTGTTGTTGGCGATGTCATCGAGAACGTGCCTTACCGCTTCAGTTGCATCCTGGGAGGGCATAACCTTGAAAATGAATGACATGAAATTATCCTGGAATCCATCGATCGGAACAAACGGGATGAGGGTAAGCACAAACAAGGCAAAAGGGAAGAGGGCTATAAAGAAGCTGAAGGCGATGCTGCCGGCCCTTGAAGTAAGGGCTCCTTTGATGATTCCCGAAATATACATTTCCAGCAAATCAATAAGATTCATACCCTCGAGCCCCGGGATTTTAATCTTTCTCAGGAGATTGAGGGTTTTGTCCATCAAAGGGACAATTTTCCTTTTGAAAAAGTTCTTCATATACTTTTAATCGTAGCGGGCGTCAAAATGGTTGCTCCACTTGTCCTGTACTTTGAGAACCTGCTCAATCACGTCGCGCACACATCCTTTACCGCCATTTTTTTGGGATACGTACAAGGATATGTTCCTAATTTCAGGCACGGCGTCTTTCGGACAGGTGGGAAGGCCACTTATTTTCATCACGGGCAAATCCGGAATGTCATCTCCCATGTACAGCACCTCTCCCGGTTTGATCTTGTTTCTTTCGAGAAACTCGGTGAACTGGTCCATTTTATTATGGGCTCCAAGGTAAATGTCTGAAACTCCCAATCCCTCAAGTCTCCATTTAACAGCAGGGTTGTTGCCCCCGGATATGACACATATTTTGTAGCCCATTTCGATGGCCAACTTCAAGGCGTAGCCATCTTTGATGTTCATCGTTCGAACCAGCTCACCATTGGGAAAAACGGTAACGCTCCCATCGGTCAATACCCCGTCCACATCAAAGACAAAGGTTGTAATCTCGGGCATTATTTCTTTATAGTTCTTTTCCATATCAATTGGAATTAGGATTTGACATTTTCAGGATATCGTGATGAAATGGATTTTGACAGGAGGTCGTAAATCTCTTTTTTTCGGGCGTCCAACTGCTTGGCCTGATTTTCCATGACCGAAGAGTCACGTCTCCTTGCTGGTCCGGTTTGAGCTTCTTCTGGAGAGATCGACATCACTTTTTTGCCGGTTTCAAGGATCAGGGGTTTAACCAGTTCAAAATCGAGCTGATTTTCCTCGCAAAGTTCTTTGGCCAGGGCAAACATGTGGTTGGAAAAATTATTGGCAAAAACCGCTGACAAATGCAGTTTCTTTCTTCGATCCGAATCGATCTCATAGACCTGATCGCTCAGCTCATTTGCCAAATTTCTGAGCACGGCCATGTCATCAGGAGAAGACGCTTCCAGGGCCAAGGGGATCTTTTTCCAGTCGAGTTCTCTGTCTTTGGAGAAGGTTTGGACAGGATAAAGAACGCCATGCCGCTTCTTTGACTTGAGAGACTCCATCGGAATGCTGCCCGAGGTGTGCACAACAAGTCCCGCATCATCAGGGATTTTATGAGAAACTTCTTCAATCGCTCCATCACTTACTGCGATGATGTAAACATCAGCCCGGACGAGCGAATCCATGCTCTTGGTATGGGGGATTGACTCTGAAAAATAATCGTTGTTTTCGTCGGTCCTGCTGAAGTATTGAACGAGCCTCACCTTTTCCGTTTTCTCCAAGGCCCTTGCCAGGTGAATGGCCACATTTCCGGAACCGATTAAAACGACTCGAATCATAAGACGAATATAATCACTTCAACCTGAATACAGAAAAAAAGAAGAGGCAAAACGGGTTTGCCTCTTCTTAGCTTCAATTAATTCTAACAATAATAATATCACGAAGCTTTGAGTTGCGCCTGGGCTGCTGCCAATCGTGCGATCGGTACCCGGAATGGCGAACAACTCACATAGTCTAAACCGGTGTTGTAGCAAAATTCGACCGAAGTTGGTTCTCCACCGTGCTCACCGCATATTCCAACCTTCAAATTCGGTTTGGTCTTGCGTCCGCGTTCCGTTCCGATTTGTACGAGTTGACCCACGCCTTCCTGGTCGAGCACCTCGAACGGATCAGACGTCAGTATACCCTTGTTGATATAGATCGGCAGGAATTTACCGGCATCATCTCTTGAGAAACCATAGGCCATCTGCGTGAGGTCATTGGTCCCGAAGGAGAAGAATTCGGCTCTTTCGGCAATCTTGTCGGCAACGAGAGTCGCACGCGGGATTTCCATCATTGTACCAACCAGGTATTCCACCGTGTCGTTGTATTCTTCAAATACTTTTTCAGCCGTTGAACGGATGATTTTTTCCTGCTCAACAAATTCGTTGTAGTTTCCGACTAAAGGCACCATGATTTCGGGTTTGGCCTCGATACCTTTTTCTTTGAGGTTCAAAGCCGCCTCGATAATCGCTCGGGTCTGCATTTCAGTGATCTCCGGATAGGTGTTTCCTAAACGACATCCCCTGTGACCTAGCATCGGGTTGAATTCGTCGAGCTCAGACACCTTGTTCTTGACCGCTTGAAGAGAAATGTGCATGTCTTCTGCCAATTCCTTCTGGGTTGCCAACTGGTGAGGGACGAACTCGTGAAGTGGCGGGTCAAGAAGACGGATGGTCACAGGAAGACCAGCCATCGCCTCGAAAATACCTTCAAAGTCCTTACGCTGCATTGGAAGCAAATCCTCCAGGGCGTGTTTTCTACCCTTGACGGTTTCCGCAAGAATCATCTCACGCATTGCCCTAATACGGTCAACTTCGAAGAACATATGCTCTGTTCGCGTCAATCCGATTCCCTGG
>JAUIKV010000284.1 GCA_030430615.1 Bacteroidia bacterium | reverse complement strand
CAACAACTATTCTAGGTTCCCCATTTATTACAAAATTCATTTCGCCTTCTAAGACTAAAAAGACCTCAGAATAATTATTGTGATAATGAGGTGGCGGCCCGGGTACATGTGCGGGAGTCTCTCCGATTACCAAATCATAATCTCCCGTGGTCTGTTTTGGAGTGATCTGGTGTCCGATCACCCATTTCGTTGATTTATTCATTTTATGAGATTTTTGTCTCACAAATCTATATTCTTTTTTTGTCAATTCCAAATTTTATGAGATATTTGTCTCATGAAAGATCAATTTCTAAAAGAAGGACGAGTCAATCAAAAGCTCCAAACTCGCTCGGATATACTCAAATCGGCTCAGATGCTACTGAATAAAAAATCCCGAATCACACTTGAAAAGGTGGCGGAACACGCCGGGATCTCAAGGGCAACGATCTACCGATACTTCTCCAACATAGAATTGCTAACAACAGAAGCTCTTCTTCATACTCACTTTCTTCGACCGGAGGAGTTGGAGAAAGAAGTTGACGGCTTAGACTTGGAGGAAACATTGCATGCATTGCAACGACACTATAACTCAATATCACAAGAACATGAACTTGTCTTCCGAAGATATCTCAGCGTAACTTTAAAAGAATCGATCATTTCAAAGAAAAAGCTTCGAGGCGCTCGAAGAGTAGAAGCGCTCCGATTAGCTTTGAAACCGTTTGAGAAATTTTTAAACAAAAAGGATCTCACCAGACTGATTCATATTTCAACTCTGCTGATGGGCATTGATGCTTTACTAGTTTGCAAAGACGTTTGCGAACTGGACAATGATGAAACCAATGAGCTTTTGGAATGGGCTCTGGATCTTATTCTAGATGGCATCCGACGAGGCTCCTCTTAATTTTCGTATTTTAGTCCTGCGTCACCCTGCGCCCGCAATACGATATTTTATGAGATTTTGTCAATTACCCGCCTTCCTCCTTCTTTTGCTTCTTATTCTCCAATGCAAATCCAAACCCCATTATGAGACCGTGATTCGAAACGGGCTCATTATTGACGGGACAGGCTCACCCGGTTACACAGGAGATGTAGCCATTAATGGAGACACCATTGCTGCCCTTGGCAATCTGCAAGATGTCACTGTAGGTAAGGAAATAGACGCCTCAGGACTGGTGGTCGCACCCGGATTTATCAATATGCTAAGCTGGGCTATTGAGGATCTCATCGCTGACGGTAATTCTCAGAGTGACATTCGACAGGGAGTCACCCTTGAGGTTTTTGGAGAAGGCATGTCCATGGGGCCGCTCAATCCTGAAATAAAGGAGCTGTTTGCCAAACAGCAGGGAGACATCAAATACGAAATCGAGTGGACTACATTGAATGAATACCTGGAATTTTTGGAACGCAAAGGAGTTTCCACGAATGTGGCTTCCTTCATAGGCGCCACTACTCTCCGAGTCAACACGGTAGGTTACGAAGACCGTGAGGCGACCGGTGAAGAACTCGAGGCAATGAAAACCATGGTTCGACAGGCTATGGAAGAAGGTGCCCTTGGAATAGGCTCGTCGCTCATCTATGCTCCCGCTTTTTACTCGACCACGGAGGAACTTATTGAAATTTGCAAAGTGGCCTCAGAATACGATGGTATGTACATCTCCCACATAAGGAGTGAGGGTGTCAGGCTTTTGGAGAGTCTGGATGAACTTTTGCAGATAGCCGACAAGGCTGACATCCGGGCCGAGGTCTATCATCTCAAGCAAAGCGGCAAGGTCAATTGGGAGAAGTTTGATTTGGTGACCGCCAAAATCGATTCGGCAAGGAATGCCGGTCTTCACATCACAACGGATATGTACAATTACACGGCCGGCGCGACAGGTCTGGATGCCGCGATGCCCCCCTGGGTACAGGAAGGGGGATATGAGAAATGGGCCGAACGCCTTCAGGATCCGGCAATTCGAAAAAGGGTGCTGAAAGAGATGAAAGAACCCGCTGAAGACTGGGAGAGCCTCATGCAAATGACAGAGGGCCCCGACCAGATGCTCCTCATCGGATTCAAAAATGACAGCCTGAAATACCTCACGGGAAAGTCACTTGCAGAAGTAGCAGCATTAAGAGGCAAAAGCCCGGAAGAAACGGCTATGGATCTTGTTGTCCAGGACGGCAGCCGGGTTGGAACGGTTTACTTTTTAATGTCGGAAGAGAATGTCAAAAAGCAGATTGCTCTTCCCTATATGAGTTTTGGATCCGATGCGGGTTCCATGGCGCCAGAGGGTGTCTTTCTGAAATCGAGCACCCATCCAAGAGCCTATGGCAACTTTGCCCGACTTCTGGGTAAATATGTGCGAGACGAAAAGGTCATCCCGCTGGAGGAGGCTGTTTTCAAGCTATCGGGCCTTCCCGCTTCAAATCTGAAAATTGAGAAAAGAGGTTCTATGAAAGCAGGGAACTTCGCCGACCTGGCCATCTTCGACCCCGAGAAGATTCGTGATAATGCCACCTACGACAATCCACAGCAATATGCAACCGGAATGATCCATGTGTTTGTGAATGGGGAACAGGTGCTCAAAGACGGTGAGCATACGGGTGCCCAACCCGGACGGGTAATAAGAGGTCCCGGGTGGAAAAGATCAAGCGAATAATCTTCTGCGATCTCTTAAGATTCATTAACCGCTCAACTGCAGCAACTGCACAACGAAAGTGGAATAGTTGGTTTAGATGTCGCTGTTGTCGATCAGGGTGGGCTCAGATATACTTTTAAGCCAGGAGAGCTTTGAATCTTTTGTCAAAATCTGGAATGCTCTGGAGGAATACCGATCAGAAATTCGCGTGCAGTGAGATTAAAGGTCCGCTGAAACTCATGTCAAATCTTCCGTTCCAGTTTTCTCCATCAACCTTGGCATCAAGTGAGAATAAGGAATAGTTGACGCCAACCCCTAAGTGCTCAAGGATCTGGAATTTTACTTTGGGAGCGAAGTACCAAAGGGATCCGGAATACTGAT
>JAUIKV010000026.1 GCA_030430615.1 Bacteroidia bacterium | reverse complement strand
CAAAAACAAGGTCATTGACAGCAGTGTTAAGGAAGTGACCAATGAAGGCAAGTACTCTTGTTTTGTGGCCATGGTCGAGACACTCAACAACAGAATCAAAGAGAACAAGGCCGATCTGGACGATATAGGACTGGTCATTGTGGATGAGGCGCACTACAATTCTTTTCGCAAGCTTTTCAAGCATTTTGAGCGCTGTTTCATTCTGGGTGTGACGGCAACTCCGCTGAGCTCGAACATCAATTTGCCAATGCACGATATCTACCAGGACCTTATCGTCGGCGAAAAAATCTCGTCTCTTATTGAAAAAGGATTCCTGGCCAAAGCCGACGTATACAGCTTCAACGTCAATCTGAGCAGCCTGAAAATAGGTGCCAATGGGGATTATACAGTGAAAAGCTCCGAAGAGCTTTACACCCAGAACGTGATGCAATCCAAGTTGTTGAACGCCTATGAAAGCACCTCCCTGGGCAAGAAGACACTGATCTTCAACAACGGAATTCATACATCACGACACGTTTACGAGGTTTTCAAGAAAGCCGGGTACAGTGTCATGTACATCGACAACACCAATACCAAGGAGGAGCGCAAAAGAATTCTGAACTGGTTTAAAAACACCCCGGATGCCATACTGACATCTGTAGGTATTCTGACCACAGGATTCGACGAGCCCTCCATTGAATCCATCATCATCAACAGAGCGACCAAGTCGTTGGCGCTTTACTTTCAGATGATTGGGAGAGGTTCTCGGGTGATCGAAGACAAAAAAGAGTTCCTCGTGGTCGATTTGGGAAACAATGTGGCCCGCTTCGGGAACTGGACAGATGAAGTTGACTGGCAGTTCATCTTCAAAAACCCGAATTTCTTTTTGGAAAATCTGATCTCTGATGAAGAGATTCAAAAGAATTTCAAATACGAGATGCCCCAGGACCTTCGGGAGAAGTTCAGCAAATCAGACAACATTGAATTCGATGTGAAGCAGGAATACAAAAAAGCCGTCGGGGATGGTCTGAAATCGAAAGCTGTTCTCGAAAAGTCGATTGCACAGCACGCCCAGATCTGCTATGAGAATAGCGAGGACGTTTTTGATGCCCACATCCTTTCACAGGAGCTTCACGACGAGATCGAGTACCGAATCAAACAGTATTCTTTCTGCATCCTGAAAAGTTCCAAAAACTACCTGAAATGGCTTGAAGACGATTACAAAAGGCAATTGAGGGTAAAGATCAGCTTGCTCTTCAGAACAGCTTGAGGTACCTAAGTAACTAGGGCATCCCTTGCGCATAAGGCAGATTTTCGTAACTTTATCTTGCCATGCTAAAAAGCTCAATGTCAATAATATTGTCCTTGTCAGTCCTGCTCCAGGGCTTGAACTTTCATGTGTCCGACATGATGGAGCTTAAGGTTTTGGCAAAACATCTGGAGGAGCACCAGTCTTCTTACGGCGACGATTTCTTCTCTTTTTTTGACAAGCACTACGGTGATCTGAGACAAGAGCACGACCAGGAAGAACACAAAGGTTCAAGCGAGCACGAAAAGCTCCCATTCAAACATAAAGTTTGTCAATTGAATGTTGGAATCCTGATCCACAATTCTGATGCCGCCGAACGAAACCTGGATCCGGTTCCCATCTATTCCGTCCCAAATTATTATTACCTGGACAACTATTCGTTTCTGGATCATTCCGATATTTTTCAGCCCCCGCAAATTCTTTGAAAATCCCATTTCAATAAATTTCGTTCAATTGCAGTTACAGCGCGCAAATCAGCGTTGCTTAGTCTCAAAACCAATTTGGCAATTGAAATCTAAATGCTGAAAAGACATATGACATGCTTTCAAGAATCATCCAGTTCAGTCTGAACAACAAGTTCATCGTAATCATACTAACGCTGGCCATAGTGATGACCGGACTTTTTTCGTTGTCCGGATTGCACATTGGCGCTGTACCTGACGTCACCAACAACCAGGTCCAGGTGATCACAACCTCCAAGAACCTCTCCACCGAGGATATGGAACAGTTTATCACCTACCCGATCGAACTCGAGATGGCAAACCTGCCCGGAGTTCAGGAGATACGTTCCGTCTCCAAGTTTGGCCTGTCCGTAGTTACGATCGTATTTGACGATGACATGGGAACTTACCTGCCCAGGCAACTGATCTCTGAGAAGATCCAGGCGGCTGCGGAGAGGATCCCCGAAGGATTTGGCAGCCCGGAAATGGGGCCAATAAGCACCGGTCTTGGAGAAATCTACCAATATGTCCTCGACGTTGAGCCCGAGTATCAAGATCACTACACGACAACTGACCTGAGAACCGTTCAGGACTGGATTGTGAAACGTCAGCTCTCTGGAATACCAGGAGTCGTCGAAGTAAATACCTGGGGCGGTCACCTGAAGCAGTACGAGGTCGCAGTGAATACAGACAAGCTAGCCGCGATGAATGTTTCTGCCTCAGAGGTGTTCAGAGCACTCGAATCGAACAACAGCATTGCGGGCGGAGCCTATATCGAGAAAAAGGACATGGCCTATTTTATAAGGGGTCAAGGCCTTATCAATTCACTCGATGACATTCGAAACATATCCATCAAAACCATCAGGGGGCTCCCGGTTTACATTGAGGATGTTGCTGAAGTGGGTTACGGCAGTGCCAACCGGTTCGGTGCCATAACCGGCAATGGAGAAGGGGAGAAGGTCCTCGGACAGGTTATGATGATCAAAAACGGAAACTCGAATCAGGTCATTAAGGACGTCAAAAGGAGAGTTGAGCAAATCTCGAGCAATCTACCGGAAGGCGTCTTCATCAACCCGTTTCTGGAACGAAGCGAATTGATAGGAAGAACGACGAGAACCGTAGCAGAGAACCTGATCCTGGGCTGTCTAATTGTCATTTTTGTCGTAGTGCTACTTCTTGGAAACCTGAGATCGGGCCTGATAGTGGCTTCAATCATACCAATAACAATGCTTTTCGCCCTGTCTCTAATGAGCCTGTTTGATATTGACGCCAATCTCATGAGCCTGGGTGCCATTGACTTTGGAATCATCATTGACGGATCTGTGATCATAGTTGAATATGTGGCCTTCAAAATATCCAAACAAATGGCCTCACCAAAAGGAGTCGACGGCAAGATGGAACAGGAACAGCTCGATCGGGTAACATTTGAGGGAGCATCTAAAATGATGAATTCGGCCATCTTTGGGCAGCTGATCATTCTGATCGTTTTTATCCCAGTGCTCTCCCTCAGCGGAGTGGAGGGAAAGATGTTCAGGCCGATGGCCCTCACTTTCAGTTTTGCGCTTATCGGCGCCATGATTCTATGCCTGACCTATGTTCCGGTGATGTCCTCCTTGTTTTTGAAGTCTGTCGCGCCTAAAAAAAATGGTCTGTCCCAGCGCATTGTCTCGTTTTTTTACATGACTTATGAGCCTTTTTTGGCATGGGCGATGAAATCCAAGAAAACCGTCGTCACAGCTTCGATTGCGCTCGTATTGGCTGCAGGCCTTCTTTTTACAACTCTGGGAGCCGAGTTTGTACCTACCCTGGATGAAGGGGACTTTGTGATCCAACCTATTCTGAAAACGGGGACTTCGCTGGAAGAAACCATACGCATTACCACGGGAATTGAAAACATATTGCTCGAGCAGTTCCCAGAGGTGGAGCAGGTGGTTAGCCGAATCGGTGCAGCTGAGATCCCGACGGATCCCATGTCAATGGAAGAGAGTGACGTGATCATAAAGCTTAAACCCAAAAGTGAGTGGGTCAGCGCCAAAACCAAAGATGAGTTAGCTGGAAAAATGAAAGCAGCACTTGCAGTTTTTCCTGACATGATCGTCGAGTTCACCCAACCCATAGAAATGAGATTCAATGAGCTTATTACAGGGGTTCGGGCGGATATTGCCGTAAAGATCTTCGGGGAAGATTTGGAAGTCTTAAGTGCCAAAGGTGAGGAGATCGCAACGCTTATTCAGGGTGTTGAAGGAGCATCCGACATCAGCCTTGAAAAAATTGAAGGTTTGCCACAGATTCAGATTACCTATGATCGCAGGAAGATTGCCCAGTACGGATTGACCATAAAAGAGGTCAATCAAATGATCGCCATGGGCTTTTCAGGAGCGAAGGCAGGAGACATTTTCGAAGGTGAGAAGCGTTTCGACCTTGTAGTCAGGCTTCAAAAGACCAAAAGAGAAGACCTGGAAAATATGGAGAACATATACATTGACACCCCTCTCGATTTCAAGGTGCCCCTGGGTGAGATCGCACAGATAACTTCGGTTAAGGGCCCTGCAAAGATTTCAAGAGATGAGACAAAACGTCGCATCGTCGTGGGCATCAATGTGAGAAATCGCGACCTCCAATCGGTCGTTGACGACATCGAAAGAATCATCAAGAAGCACGTTCAGCTTCCGCCGGGATATACGATTACGTACGGCGGGCAATTTGAAAACCTGAACCGGGCCAGGAAACGCCTAATGGTTGCCGTCCCTGTGTCCCTGGGACTCATATTCATCATGCTCTATTTTGCGTTTGGATCCCTGAAGGAAGCGTCACTGATTTTTACCGCCATACCTCTTGCAGCGGTCGGTGGCGTGATTTTCCTTTGGTTGCGGGGGTTACCTTTCAGCATTTCGGCGGGGATCGGTTTTATAGCACTTTTTGGAATCGCCGTTCTCAATGGCATTGTGCTGATTGAATATTTCAAAGAACTAAAAAACAAAGGAATCAATGACATGGAAACAATTATTTTCAAAGGCACGAAAGACAGGATGAGGCCGGTCCTTTTGACCGCCCTGGCTGCCGCAATGGGCTTTCTGCCCATGGCAGTCTCAACCAATGCAGGGGCCGAGGTTCAGCGACCCTTAGCTACTGTGGTCATTGGAGGACTCTTAACGAGCACTCTGCTTACCCTCATAGTTTTGCCCATCTTGTACTCTATTTTTCACTCCACTGGAAAAGGCAATGTTGCCAAGAAAGCTCGGAAAGCAAGCGGAGGGCTGATGCTGTTTTTTCTGCTATTCGCAGGGTTTGCGCCCACGCTCCACTCGCAATCCCAAAAGAACCTCGATCTTGAGCAGCTTCTCGCGTTGGCCAGGGAAAACAACGCAGGATTGAAAGCCTCTTCTCTTAAAACAGAAGAAGCTGAGGCCCTGGTTTCAAATGCCTTTGATTTTGACAAAACAGAATTCTATTATCAATACGATGAGAACAACCTTGCTTTGAACGGTTTGCCTGTCAAGGTGTTGGGACTGCAGCAGAACTTTCTGTTTCCAACGGTTTACTTCGCCGGCAAGAAGGTAAACAAGACACAGTTTGATTTAAGGAGAAGCAACCTGGACATCGAAAGACGCATGCTGGAGAAGAAAGTCGTTGCCCAATACCATCGTTTGCTTTTTGAAAGGGAAAAGCAGGAAATCTACAGGCGTCTCGACAGCTTTTACGTCAGGTTCTCATATGCGGCGACCCGTCGTTTTGAAACCGGCGAGACGAACTACCTGGAACGAATAACCGCACAGGCCAAGCAACGCCAGGTCAAAACCCTCTACCGTCAGGCCCAGGAAGACGTGAATTCTGCCCTGCTCAATCTTCAAAACCTCATTCAGAGCGACGAGCCATTTGAAGTAGTTTACATTCCTCTTGAAAAAGTAAGTTATCAACGAGCTGCCCTTGAAGACAATCCAGGAATAATCTATCAAAACCAACGAACCGAGTTGTTCAAAAATAAAAAGAGCCTGGAATCCCAGCGACTTCTTCCCGACATTTCCCTCAATTATTTCCAGGGAACCAATGCCGGGTTGGATGAATACCTGTCGGGATATATGATTGGCTTGAAGATACCACTGATTTTCAGTGGAAATTCTTCTAGGATCAAGGCCAGCAAGATCGCGAGAAGCATTGCCGAACAAGAAGCCATTGATTATCGAGTGCGACTTGAGAACAGACAAGCAGATCTCATGTTGAGACTTAGCAAATATGACCAGATGCTGGCCTATTATGAAGAAGAGGGAGAAAATTTGTCCCAGGAGATTTTCAATACCGCGAAATACAGTTTCGAGAATGGAGAGATTAATTTCTTTCAATATCTGCAGAGCATCGAAAACGCACTGGAGATTCTGATCGATTACATGGAAAACCTGAACCAATACAATCAAACAGCCATAGAGCTGAACTATTTAACACTCTGACATTATGATGGCAAAATCGCACCACTTTCTGATTTTCATTTTTATAATTGCTCAGTTTCTCGCTTGCAAGGGAGAAGCAGAAGAGTCCGAAGATCCCATCGAGATTACTGAAAACACCATTCTACTTCGTATTTCCAAACAGGAATTCTCTGATTTGAACATGACAATTGACACTGTTCATCTGGCGCCTTTTCCATCGGTTATCACGGCGATTGGTGTGATCGAGGTTCCTCCGAACGGAAGAGCCACGGTCAATGCCTTCATGGGAGGCTATGTCAAAGACTTTCCCTTGCTGGTAGGGGATCAAGTCAGGAAAGGACAGAAACTGCTGACCCTTGAGAACCTGGAGTTTCTGAAATTGCAGCAAGATTACCTGGAAACCAAGCAGAGAATGATGTACCTGCAATCAGAATTCGAACGTCAAAAACAACTTTACCAGGAGAAGATAAACTCTCAAAAAGTGTTCTTAAAAGCCCAAAATGACTATGAGAATGTTAAAATCATGCATCAGTCTTTGAAGCAGAAGCTCATCGCGATTCAAATTGATCCTTCAACCCTTACTTCTGAGAACATGAGGTCGACAACGCGAATCGAGTCTCCAATTTCGGGAAGTGTGTCAAAGGTTTTTGTCAACACCGGGAGCTATGTCGACCCGAGTAACCCAATCATGGAGATTGTGAATGCCACCCACCTGCACCTGGAAATTCAGATATTTGAAAAGGATGCCATTCGCATAGAAAAAGGTCAAAGAATTGTTTTCAGGGTTCCTGAGTACTCAGAAGAAAAGTATTCCGCGGAAGTTCATCTGATTGGAAAATCGATTGACCGGGATCGGACGGTTCAGGTTCATGCACACCTCGATGAAGAGAATCAGGAAAAATTCATCCCGGGGATGTTTATCCAGGCCGAAATAATGGCCGAGGAAACTTTGAAGCCTGCTCTGCGCCAGGAGGCATTCACCAAAATCGAAGACCGGCATTATATTTTCGAACTGGTCGATGAGTCTGAAGAAGAATTCGTGTTCAGAAAAACGGAAGTTGATAGTGGGAATACCCTAAATGGGTTTACAGAGGTCGATCTGTCGGATTCGAATCTTGGAAAACGCTATCTGATAGGTTATTAGCAATTTGTTAACACGACATGATTTGGATGTATCAATTTATTTTATAGTTTTAATCCGGCTATAAACATAACATACAAACAAAAACTCAGATCATGGAGAATTTCCCCCTCGATCATAATCTGATCCTTGAGACAGCTATTGATCACTTCCAGAAGAACGGTTACAAGGCAACCAAGATGTCTGCCATAGCCCGGGATTGCAAAATGAAGAAAAAAGACCTTCTGGCTTTGCACAAGAGCAAGGCTGAACTTTTCAAAGACGTGTTTCTGGAGCTTTACGGCAGAATCGCCCCACAGCTGCAGGACATCATGGATGCAAACATGCCTGTGTTCGACAAGATCCGCCATTTCACCAATGAATATGTGCGCTTCGTGAATGATTACAGATTTTTGCCAATGGGACTCATGCAGAAATTGAACTCTCGAACAGATTTTGCCCGGGAATTCATTGTAAATCTGAGAATGCCTGATCCTACGATTTTCTACAAACAGATAGAACGCGAAATTGAAAAGGGTAGGATTCATCCGATCAACCCCAAACAGTTGATGATCAATATTTTTGCTCTGAGCGTTTTCCCGAATGTTGCCTCACCGCTGATGAAGGATTTTATCAATGCCGGAAATGACGAGTTTGAAAGAATCAAACAAGAAGGAAGGACTCAGGTAGCAAATTTCGTGATTAACTCCATACGGGTGCCCACTGAGGCCGTTGCCTAATTCTACCCCTTATCGGAAAGTTCAGTCGGCAACTCGAAAATCTCCAGGTCAAAGTAAGGGGTCGAAGCAATTATGTAATCGAAAATATCTGCCATGATGTATTCGTAGTTCTGCCAGCGCTTGTCCTTGCTGAAGGCATAAATCTCAATTGGTATGCCCTGAGTCGTTGGCGCCAGTTGACGGGTCATGATCATCATATCCTTATTGATGGCTGAATGCTGCTCTATGTAGGTCTCAACAAACTTTCTGAAAACCCCTATATTGGTTAGGTTTCTTCCATTGATGAGAAGATTTTTATCAACTTTATTCGCTTCGTTGTAAGCGTCAATGTCGTTTTCACGTTTCTCGAGGTAGTCCTTGATCAATTCAATTTTTTTAAGCTCCTGCACCTTCTCTTTATCGAGATATTTGATGCTTCTCTGCTTGATGATGACCGCTCTTTTGATCCTTCTTCCTCCCGAACCTTCCATGCCCCTCAAAGGTAATCCAGTCTCCAATGTGCACCATGTCATTGACAGAGACTTGAATACTCGCTACAAACCCCATGATAGTGTCCCTGAATACAAGTAAAATAATGGCAGAAGCGGCACCCAAAGTGGTGATGAATTGAAAGAACGGAATGCCGGTGACCACAGCAAACACAGTGAGAATGCCAATGATCCAGGTAATTATTAGAATGACCTGTCCATAGCTGTTTATCGGCTTGTCCTTGTATCGATCTTTTGTGTTGAGGTAATCCCTCACCGAATGGACGAAACCCCTGATGATCCATATGGCCAGCAATATGCTCAAGCCCTTCAGCGCCTTTTCCAAAATGATCTCGTAATACGGATAGTCCAAAAGGATATAAGGAACAAATGCGATTGCTATGAGCAGGGGAATGATATGTGCAACATTGCGAAGCACACGGTTTTGAACCAGGATGTCGTCAAACTTGGTTTTTGTCTTTTCGCTGATTCGGGCGAACTGATTCAGGAGAATTCTTCGGATTAGCGTATCGACAATTCCCAACCCGATGAGCAGGATGATCAACAGACCGATCATGTTCACAAACCGTGCAGACGAGGAGCTCCAATCCTGTTCAATCAGGTAATCGTAAATCCAATGTGAATATTTTTCCATCAAGGTCAAATTTATTAGGGATTCTCTTGCTTTTCAAGGTGCAAAAGTAAGAGGAATACAAGAAACTAAAAAAGTAAAGCCTTCTTTTTCTCTATATTTGAAAACGAAGCCCCTAAAAGTAAAATGACAGCTTATGAGCAAGCCGGTTCAAATCAGAAAATACTCGGGTGACACTGTGGAATTTGACAGGGATAAACTTATTTCATCTTTGATCAGTGCAGGTTCGGGTATAGAATTGGCCAATGAGATCACTCAGGAAGTTGAAAAGAGGCTATTTGACGGAATCAGCACGAAGACTATTTATCAGATGGCCTTCAAGAGGCTGAAAAAAAGCAGGAGAACGAGCGCTTCAAAATACAAGATCAAAAAAGCCATAATGGAGTTGGGGCCTTCCGGCTTTCCATTTGAACAATTCGTCGGCCATATTTTCAATAACGACGGCTACAGCACCGAAGTTGGAGTTATCATGGAGGGAAATTGTGTTTCGCATGAGATTGACGTTGTTGCGAGAAAGGGCAACCTGTGTCACATCTCTGAATGCAAATACCACAACAGTCAGAAGAAAGTCAGTGATGTCAAAGTCCCACTTTACATTGATTCCCGATTTCGTGACATCATGGCCAGAATACGAGCGGAAAAAGGGAACGGGACGAAATACAAAGGATGGATTTTTACAAATACACGATTTACGGCTGATGCAATAAAATATGCGAATTGCGCAGGTATCCAACTCATAAGCTGGGATTATCCTGTGGGAAAATCCTTAAAGGACAGGATCAGGAATTCCGGATTGATGCCAATAACGGCAATTACTACGCTTACTAGGCGAGAAAAGACAGAAATCCTAAATCGGGGCATCGTACTGTGCAGTGAGCTTTTTAAACAAAAAAACGTCCTGGCTGAAGTAGGAGTTGCCAGAACGAGATTGTCGAAGGTGTTGGAAGACCTGGAAGAATTGTGCGTTTGATAATTCCTAGTGACCGTAGTGTCTGTGCTCAGACCATCTGATCCTCTTTGCATTCTTAAAGTTTGAGAATTGTACATATCGTCGGTCCTCTGTTGCGAAGGTATTGATGTCGGTTTTCATAATTTAAGTATTTAAGGGTTTCTATTATACAGACGCCCCTTATGTCGCATTTGTTACTTCATTATTGACACATTAACCTTATTTTAACGATATATTTTAATTATATTAGAACATATTGGGAATTCTTTAAGAATATTTCAAATTTCTAGTACTACCATCGGAATATAGATTACTTTTTTTAATTCATGGATGCTTGCGTCTGAAACTGAATATCTGTATGTTTATTCCTTAATTGTCTTTAGATATGCGACTTGTACCTTTTCTATTTATTTTCTTCATTTTAACAGCACTCAGCGCACGTGCCCAGACTGAAAAAGAACCCTTTGCCTATAAGGACCTGTTTGACCTGGAATACGCCAGCGATCCCCAGATTTCTCCCGACGGACAGTGGGTGGTTTACCGGAGAATGGGGTTCGACATCATGAAGGACCTATCTAAGGGCAACCTCTGGATGGTGTCCGCAGATGGAACGCAACATCAAAAGTTGACATCACGTGAAGGAAATGAGAGTTCTCCACGCTGGTCACCAGACGGAAAACGAATTGCTTTTACGGCTGCCTCGGGTGAAGGGAATGAAATCTACATCTACTGGACGTCTACGGGAAAAACCGCGAGGATCACGCAACTTCCTTTCAGCCCGTCGGCACTGACCTGGTCCAGTGATGGAAAATCGTTGGCCTTCAGCATGCATGTTCCTGAAGAACCTCCGATTTCTGCTGAAATACCGCCCAAACCAGAAGGCGCAGAATGGGCCGCTGAACCCCGAATGACAGATCGTCTGAAACACGAGGCAGATGGAAAAGGCTATATGGAGCCTGGTTTCACGCACATCTTTGTCGTTCCTTCTTCAGGAGGTGCTGTTCGACAAGTGAGCTCAGGACCATACAATCATTCCGGAACACTTTCATGGTCGCCGGACAACCGATACATTTATTTTTCAGGAAACCGAAATGAGGATTGGGAATACGACTTTCGAAATTCAGAGGTGTACCGTATGGATGTTGAAACGGGAGAGATAAAGGAATTAACAAGTAGAAAGGGTCCTGATCGAAATCCAAAAGTCTCACCTGATGGAAAGACTGTCGCCTACCTGGGTTATGAAGATAAAGTCCAGGCACATCAGACCACAAGACTTCACTTGATGGGATCAGACGGGTCAAATCCAAAAGAGCTGTCCACTGATCTCGACCGCAATGTCGAAGACATTGTTTGGAGCAAAGACGGAAAGGGGCTTTACTTTCTGTATGACGACAAGGGAAACACCAAAATAGGTTTCATCAGCACCGGAGGAAAAATTACCAAAAAAGCTGATAATGTAGGTGGAACAACAATAGGGCGACCTTACGCCAGCGGTTCGTTTTCGATTTCAGACGGCGGACTCATCGCTTACACCTACACCCGTCCGGAGCACCCCGCAGACATAGTTCTAACAGGAGGAAAAAACGACAGGAGACTTACGAACCTGAACGAAGCACTGCTCAAATATCGAACACTGGGCAAAGTTGAAGAGATCTGGTATAAGAGCAGTGTAGATAGCCGGGATGTCCAGGGATGGATCGTATATCCGCCAAACTATGATGCTTCGAAGAAGTACCCCATGATGGTTGAGAACCACGGGGGGCCCATCCTGAACTACGGCGACAGATTCTCTGCTGAGATGCAATTGTACGCTTCTGCAGGTTACATCGTTTTTTATCCGAATCCCAGAGGAAGCACTAGTTATGGTGAGGAATTCGCCAACCTGCTTTTCAACAACTACCCCGGGGAGGACTACAACGATGTGATGGACGGAGTGGACGCGCTCATCGAAAAAGGAATAGCCCATGAGGATCAGCTCTATGTCACAGGAGGCAGTGCAGGAGGAATCATGACCGCGTGGATCATTGGCAAAAATGATCGTTTCGAGGCGGCTGTCGTGGCCAAACCGGTAATGAACTGGATCAGCAAAACTCTTGTAGCCGACAACTACTTTTATTATGCGAATTCGAGATATCCCGGACAGCCCTGGGAGAATTTTGAAACGTACTGGAAATTCTCACCGATCTCATTGGTGGGCAATGTGAAGACGCCAACGTTGGTGATGGTCGGCATGAATGACCTGAGAACGCCGCCGAGTGAAGCCAAGCAACTCTACCACGCATTGAAGATCAGGAAGATTGAGACCCTGTTAATGGAGATCCCGGAAGCTGGGCATGGTATCGCCGCAAAACCCAGCAATTTGATGCGAAAAGTAGCCAATACGATTGCCTGGTTTGACAAATACCGCAAAGACAACTAAGATGGAGATAATTGTAAAATCATTTGGTGCATTTTTTGGTTTGGCATCCATAGTGCTGGGAGCATTTGCAGCCCATAGATTTCGACGCATACTCTCGCCCGAAGTATTGCAAAGTTTTGAAACGGGAGTAAAGTATATGATGTATCATGCACTCGCGCTTATTTTGTTGGGCTTTCACCTCAATTTTGTCAGTCTGGGTCAGAGACTGACCGCTTTGTTTATGATTCTCGGGGTCGTGCTTTTCTCGTTCAGCATCTTTGGATTGTGCTATGGGGCCTATAAAAAAAAGAATTTGAGATTTCTGGGACCGGTCACTCCGATGGGAGGCTTGATGCTGATTGTGGCCTGGGTTCTTCTGTTCACTCAGTTTGTGCTGGGCTTCTGATTAGGTGAATTGTCATTTTTGTTCTTGGCCTCGATCCATTTGGACAGGTATTTCGTGCTTTGAGCGGAGTGATGCCAGAGCAGGGCGCCGGTAATATTTTGACTACGGTGGGTATTCAGTTTCTCGTGTAGTGCTGCGACCCGGTTGCCGAGCTTTGGCAGGAATTCTTCTTGAGAAAAACGGTTGATTAAAATTTGTTTGCTTCGAGACTGGGCATCAAGCCAAACATTTTCATCGGAATACAGATTGACCGCTTGTTCAACAAACTTTTCAGGCTCGTCGCAGACGAATCCACTCCACGAATCAGGATTTGCAATCCCTTCGACACCCACACTCGTGGTAACTGATGGCGTTCCGAATCGCAATGCATCGAACAGCTTTCCTTTCAGGCCTGCACCGAAACGCAGGGGAGCCAGGCATAACCGATGCGATGTGAATGCATTCCTTTTCGATTCTATCCAACCTTCGATGAGAAATCCATTTTTCGGATCATGGAGATTTGATTTCTCCACAGAGCCATACGCACCGTATATGTGCATTTGGGCTTTGGGAAGACGACTTCGAATTAGAGGCCAAATCTCATTTTTCAAAAAATGAACAGAGTCCTTGTTGGGTTGGTGCTTCCAATTCCCAATGGTCATAAAATCGGCTCGTTCTGAAAAAGAAGGAAGGGACTGAAAGTCCATAAGACCGTCGTTTGAAACCATGAACGGCAGATAATGAAGCATATTGACCGGTACTTGGAACTTATCTGTCAGCAACTTCACTTCTGCCTCCGAAATGATCAGAGACAGATCGCTTCGATAAATGCTGGCCAGTTCCCTCAGGGCAATATCATCCAGGGTTTCCCTGTCATCTTGTGCCGTCTTAGTCAGAAGAGAAATACGCCTTGATTCTCTTAGAAAATGAAGATCCTCCGTATCGAGAATGCGGAGTGCATTTGGACAGTTTTCACGAACTCGCCAGGAAAACTGCTCCTCGATGACGAACCGGTCGAAAACAACAATATCAGGGGCAATATCCACGATCCACCGATCGAAGCCGGGGTCATTCAATTCGATCGAATGGACATGAACTCCCAAATCTTCAAGGGGGTAGGAGTAATCACCGTGTAGTGCTGTGCTAGCAAAATGAACTTCTTCAGAACAATCCAGAAAAAACCGGATAAGTTGCAGCATTCGACCTCCTGCTGCCGTCGTGTCGGGCTCGGGCCAAACCAATCCGATAAATACTACCTTTGAATACATGTTTACAAAGATGCGTAAGTTGCATCAAATAACAACGACGATCCGGTCATCAGGCAGATCAACGTCGTGAACCCAATCTTCAACTATGAACATCAATAAGAATACAATTCAGTTTCTGAGTGAACTCAAGGAAAACAACAATCGTGAGTGGTTTCACGAAAACAAGAATAGATATGAGGCGATTCGATCGGATATGAAACTTTTTTATCAGGTGGTCATGCATAACCTGAACCAGCACGACGAAATTGAGAAGTTTAAAATGTTCAGAATCTATCGGGATGTTCGATTCTCTCATGACAAAACGCCATATAATCCACATTTCGCAGGAAGTTTCAGCCGGAGCGGGAAGAGATTGCGGGGTGGATATTACCTGAGGATAAGACCGGGTGAATCCTTTCTTGCAGGTGGTTTCTGGGCTCCCAACAAAGAAGACCTTTTTCGCATTCGAAAAGAGTTTGAACTTGATGACCAGGAGATTCGAGAGATTGTTTCACAAAAAGATTTCAAGAGGCATTTCGGCGGAGAATTGAGAGGGGACGAGGTTAAAACGGCGCCCAAGGGGTTCAGCAGGGAGCATGCTTCGATAGACCTGATTCGTAAAAAAGGCTTCGTTGCAGTTCGAGAGTTCTCTGACCAGGAGGTGCTCCACGAAGATTTTATCAGGGAGGTCGATGAGGCATTCAAAGCACTCAGGTCTTTTTTCGATTATATGAGTGACGTCCTGACGACCGATCTGAACGGTGTTCCTCTTTTTGACGAAGAATGAATTTGAAAGAAAAAATTTAAAGTGAACAAACAGTTATTTTGGAGCTGATCGGACCTCATAAACCAACTGGTCCACCATCTTTTTCATCCCTGAAACGAATCGCCCCGGCGTGAAGCTGCCTTCTTCTATCTCCCGCAGTTTCTTCTCCCATATCCCGGTAAGTTCAGGGGACTTCAGCAGTTTATTGTCAATGATGCTTATAAGGTGCAAACCTGTCTTTGTTGGGAGAATCTGTTTCTTATTTCTTTTGATATAGTCTCGCTTGAAAAGAGTTTCAATAATATTTGCCCGCGTTGAGGGCCTGCCGATTCCATTGGCTTTCATCAGGTCTCTCATCTCTTCATCTTCAACTTGCTTGCCCGCTGTTTCCATGGCCCGGAGCAATGTAGCCTCTGTGAAGTGACGCGGCGGCTTGGTTTCCTTTTCAAGAAACGAAGGCTGGTGGGGCCCATTTTCTCCTTCTGTAAAAGAAGGTAGCACGTCTTTATCGGAATCAGACTTTTTAAGTTTGTCTTCAGACTCAAAAACCACACGCCATCCCGAAACCAGGACCATTTTTCCCGATGTTCGGAAACTGACTTCAGCAGCCATTCCCTTAACTACGGTATTGGCGACCTTGCAATCCGGATAAAACGAAGCGATGAAACGCCTGACGATACTGTCATACACTTTCGACTCACGATCAGACATCCCGTCTTCGAAGCCAGTGGGTATGATGGCATGGTGATCTGTGACCTTTTTGTTCTGGAATATTCTTTTGGACTTTCTTATTTTCTTTCCTAGAAGAGGCTGGGTCAAGGAGCCGTACGAGGATAGTTTGGAAAGGATCCCGGGAATTTTTGGATACAGATCATCCGGCAAAAATGTGGTGTCCACGCGCGGATAGGTGATCAGTTTCTTTTCATAGAGGCTCTGAGCCAGTTTCAGGGTTTCCTCGGCTGTAAAACTGAATTTCTTGTTGCAATAAACCTGAAGGCCTGTAAGGTCAAAGAGCTTAGGCGCATATTCCAGGCCGTTTTTCTTGACTACGGAAACAATTTCAAAAGGACTCTTCTCTACTTTTTGAAAAAGGGCTTCTCCTTCTTCCTGTTTCTCAAAACGACCCTCCTCGCATTGAAACACGACCTCCTTGTAGGTAGTTTGTAGCACCCAGTAGGGCTCCGGTTTGAAATTCTGTATGCTCAGATAGCGCTCTACAATCATGGCCAGGGTAGGAGTCTGCACCCTACCTACAGACAATACCTGCTTCTGCCGTCCATAAGTAACCGTGTAGAGCCGGGTCGCATTCATTCCGAGCAGCCAGTCCCCAATCGCCCTTGAATATCCTGCAAAGTACAAATTGTCAAATTCTGAAGAAGGCCTCAAACTGTCGAAACCCTCACGAATGGCCTCAGCGGTGAGTGAGGAAATCCAGAGCCTCTTGATGACTCCCTTATATCCGCCCTCGTTGAGAACCCAACGCTGGATGAGCTCACCTT
>JAUIKV010000025.1 GCA_030430615.1 Bacteroidia bacterium | reverse complement strand
ATAAGTGACCCCTGCGTAGTTATCGGCTCCGTGATCAACCCATTTGGTCTCTTTTTGTTCTGTCGTGAATTTTGTGCCGTCAAACTCTCCCACAAAATACTGAGTTGCCGACCCTCCATTGGGGCCTCCCGGGTTGATGCTAATCAGCAGCACCCATTTTTCCTCATCCTGTCCGTGCACTTTCATCGGAATCAGATCCGGGCATTCCCATACGCCTCCATGTGCTCCTGTGTTCTTCCCAAAAGAGCTCAGGTAGGTCCAGCTTTTCAGATCTGGTGATGAGTAAAATTCCGCGTGATCCCCCACTGCCAGAGACATAATCCATTTGCGGGAAGCTTCATGCCACATTACTTTCGGATCCCTGAAGTCAGTTTTGCCTTGATTCGGTATCACTGGATTTCCTTCGTATTTAACCCAGGTCTTCCCGTTGTCATTGCTGTAGGCGATGCCCTGTGTTTGATGATCTCCTGTCTGGGCCTTTTCCTTTTCAGGATCGTGATAGGTGTAGATAGCCACCAGGGGCTCCTTGCCGTCTTTTCCCAAATCAGAGCTGTTTCGGTGATCTACAACAGCGCTGCCTGAGAATATGTATCCCAACTCATCGGGATAAAGGGCAATGGGCTGGTGCTTCCAGTGAATAAGATCTTCACTGATCGCATGCCCCCAATGCATCGGACCCCAGACAATATCATCTGGATAATACTGATAAAACAAGTGATAAATCCCCTCATTGTAGACTAAACCGTTCGGATCATTCATCCACTTTTCTTCCGGAGAGAAGTGGAATTGTGGCCGGTATGGTTCCTGGTAATAGCCCGCATTATTATCGGTTGAGTTTTCAACTTCCCCGTTTGTTTGACCATTTTGATTTGTTTCTTCCTTGCAGGAGAGAATAAGCAGCGATGAGGACAAAAACAAAACGTATAACAGATGATTGATCCTGTATTCAAATTGAACTACCCCCTCCATGAAGGAATGACTTCGGCCCGGCATGATACGAATTGATTAAAATGGTGAGGATAAATATAAAGGATTTAAATCATTCGTGTTTTTCAAGCTTTTTGTTGCCTAAATAGGGTCATTTGTCGAATATTTTTCATGGAGCTGCACATTTCCCTGAATTTTGCAATTCAAACCTCAAAAACCCATTAAACGAGGAATATGAAGACAGAGTTAAAACATACTGATGTACTAAAACACACGGAGGCGGGTAAATTTGAAGAGACCCGATTTGAGAAGATTCACAATGCGATCTTCGACAATTCGGATGTCGCTTCGGTTGCAGTTGCGAATGAAATTGCGGAGTTGATAAGGGAGAAAGAAGCCAGGAAGGAGCCATGCGTGCTTGGTCTGGCAACAGGTTCCTCGCCGATCAAAGTATATGAAGAGTTGGTTCGGATGCACGAGGAAGAGGGTTTGAGCTTTAGAAACGTGATCACATTCAACCTGGATGAGTATTATCCCATGTCTAAGGAGAATACCCAGAGCTACTGGTATTTCATGCACGAGCACCTGTTCAATCATGTGGACATTTTGCCTGAGAATATAAACATCCCTGATGGGGAATTGGCTCCTGAGGAGATTCACCAGTTCTGCATCGATTATGAAATGAAGATCAAGGAAGCCGGAGGGCTGGATTTTCAGCTTCTCGGTATCGGTAGGACGGGTCACATCGGATTCAATGAACCGGGGTCCCACTACAATTCAGGAACCCGAAACATAACGCTGGATCACATCACGCGAATTGATGCGGCAACTGCGTTCCTTGGTTTGGACCACGTGCCCAAGGTGGCGATCACTATGGGAATCAGCACAATACGCAAAGCAAAACGCATCGTATTGCTGGCCTGGGGTATCAACAAGGCCTCGGTGATCAAGGAAACTATAGAAGGCGAGATCAGCTCGGAGGTTCCGGCAACCTATTTGCAGAATCATGACAACACAACCTTTGTTTTAGATGAAGGAGCGGCGGCTGAACTTACAAGGATTAAGACGCCATGGCTGGTCAAGAATTGTATTTGGACGGAACAGCTCACGATCAAAGCAGTGGTCTGGTTGTCCTCGAAGATGAACAAATCGGTTCTAAAACTGACCGACAAGGATTACAACTTCAACGGCATGTCGAATTTGCTGGTGGAGCAAGGTTCGGCCTATCAGTTGAACATCAATATGTTCAATAAACTGCAGCATACCATTACCGGTTGGCCCGGAGGAAAACCGGGTGCTGATGATACCAACAGGCCGGAGAGAAACACACCGGAGCGAAAGAGGGTCATCATTTTCAGCCCGCATCCCGATGATGACGTGATCTCGATGGGAGGGACTTTCGATCGTCTGGTTGAACAGGGACATGAAGTGCATGTGGCTTACCAGACCTCAGGGAACATTGCGGTTTCAGATGAGGAGGCGATGAAATTTGCGGAAGTTGCCCTGGATGTGAACGGAGCCTCGAATAAAGTAAAGAAGATCATTTCGGATTTGAACAGCAAGAAGGATTACGATGTAGACACAATTGAGGTAAGAGAGCTTAAAGGACTGATTCGCAGGAAAGAATGCTTTGCTGCAACCCGATATCTCGATACGCCCGACGAGAATGTGCATTTTCTGGATCTGCCATTTTATGAGACCGGCCGCGTTAAGAAAAACAAGCTGAGTGACCAGGACATCAAGATCATGTGCGATATCATAACCGAGGTCAAGCCCCACCAGATTTATGCGGCTGGAGACCTGGCTGATCCTCATGGCACACATAAGGTCTGTCTCGATGCGTTGTTCATGGCTCTGGATATCCTGAAGAAGGAATCTTTCATGGACGATTGTTGGGTATGGCTCTACCGCGGAGCTTGGCACGAATGGGACATTCACGACATAGAAATGGCGGTGCCAATGAGTCCCGATCAGGTTCAAAAGAAGAAACAGGCGATCTTCTTCCATCAAAGTCAAAAGGACGGAGTAATGTTCCAGGGAGATGATTCAAGAGAATTCTGGATGCGTGCCGAAGATCGGAACAGGGAGACAGCCAAGAAGTACCACGATTTGGGAATGGCTGATTACGCGGCCTTCGAGGCATTCAAAAGATATCATTATTAAGAATTTATTTGAGTATTTTTTTTAAACCGTCTTTCTGAGGTCGCCCTGACACATGATCTCCGACTGACGGTTTTTTAATTCCACATGTTATGAAAACCAAGATTTTGCACCTACTGATTCTGTTCTTTTTTGCGATGGTGTCTTCACATTCACAGGCACCAGATAAACTGACATTGATGCCCTGGCCACAGGACCTGGAAGTCGAATCAGGATTCCAGGCGATTCAACCGGGTTTCACCTTGGCCATTCAAGGGGCAGGAGCAGCTTCGAGGCTTGAAAACGCCTCTACGCGCTTTTTGAGATATCTCGGGGATAAAACCGGGACGTTTCTGGAAGTTGGCTACCCTTTGTTTGGCCAAACGCAGAATGCGACCATGATCATCGAAATACAAGAAGAGGCGGTTCTTGGACTCGACAATGACGAATCTTACGAGCTGGAGATTCTCACTGATAAAGTTTCTTTGAAAGCACAGACAGACATTGGGGCCTTGCGGGGACTCTCGACCTTGAAGCAGTTGATTTCGGTTCAAAACGGTGCCTACGGATTTCCGCAGGTTCGAATCAAGGATGCTCCCAGATTTCCATGGAGGGGCTTGATGCTCGATGTGAGCAGGCACTTCATGCCTGTAGAGGTCGTCAAAAGAAACCTCGATGCGATGGCTTTTGTCAAATTGAACGTGTTGCACTGGCACTTGTCTGATGACCAGGGTTTTCGGGTCGAGGTGAAGAGCCTTCCCAATCTTCATGAGAGAGCGTCCGATGGAATGTACTATACCCAGGAACAAATTCGCGACATCGTTCGTTATGCCGATGAAAGGGGGATAAGGGTTGTTCCGGAATTCGACGTCCCAGGACATGCCACAGCTATTTTGACAGCCTATCCTGAATATGCCAGCAACCTTAATTTGAGGTATTCATTGGAACGGAACTCGGGCATCTTCGATCCAACCCTCGACCCTACAAACGAGGAGGTCTATACCTTTCTCGACACTCTGTTCAAGGAAGTAGCGCCCCTGTTTCCGGACACCTATTTTCATATCGGAGGTGATGAGAACGAGGGGAAGCACTGGGATGAGAATTCGCAGATTCAGCGCTTCATGGCTGAGAACGAGATACCAGACAATCACGAGTTGCAAACCTACTTCAATATTCGCCTTGAGAAGATTCTAAACGGATACGGCAAGAAGTTGATGGGTTGGGAAGAGATCATGACTCCGAATATGCCAAAAACGGCTTTGATCCATTCCTGGAGGGGTGTCAATGAGGGCATGGAACCCGGGGAATCCCTGATCAAAGCGGTAAAAAACGGGTACCAGACGATACTGTCAAATGGCTATTACATCGACCTCATGCTGTCGGTTGAGGACCACTATCTTGTTGACCCAATGCCAGAGCAGGAGCTCACTGAAGAAGAACAGAACAGGATCCTTGGCGGGGAGGCCACGATGTGGAGCGAGTTGGTTACTCCGCTTACTATTGATACCCGCGTTTGGCCGCGAACCGCAGCCATTGCCGAAAGATTCTGGTCGTCTCAGGAAATGAGAGACCTGGATGACATGCACAGGCGTCTCAAGGCCATCAGCCTGAAGCTGGAGGGTCTTGGAATTCGACACATTCAGGTTCGGGAATATCTTTTGAGAAACATTGCAAACTACAACGATACAGGAGCATTGCGAGAGCTTATGCAGATCAGCGAACCGCTGAAAATCTATACTCGAAACAGTGGCGGCACTCAGTATCAGGTGTATTCACCTTTTACGCTTTTCGCCGATGCATGCACCCCCGATGCGGTTGACGCGAAGCCCTTTGAAAGAGCGGTCGAGTCTTATGTTGCGTCGTCTAATGCCGCGGATTTGGTGGTTATTGAGGAATACCTGGGGAAATGGGGCACCCTATATGAAAGGCTTCTTGAAATAGAGCAGGACGCGCCTCTTGTCAAACCCATCTTGCCTTATGCCAAGCGCATCAGGGAGATTTCGACCCGATTGCTCGAAGGACTTGAAGAAGGAAAATTGAGAAAGAAGGATGTGGTTGACATTCAGGATCTCTTGAAGGAAAAGGATGAACCCAGTCAGAATCTCGACGTCGAGCTTGCCGTCAAAGACGAAATCCTTGAGTTAGCGACTTTCTTGTCTGATAAATAAAATAACATGCCATGAATTGCATTTCTAAAACTTCCAATCTAAGGTCTCTTCTTTTTTTGAAATCGGCAACAGCGATTTTTCTGATTGTCAGTATGTTGTTCGTGGGTTGCGAAGACAAAGCTGACAAAAGCTTTGACTTCACACAGGAAGGTCTTTTTACAGCCGGGATAGAAGGTCCTGCGGTGGACGGCAAAGGAAATCTTTATGCCGTTAATTTTGAGAAAGAAGGCACTATCGGAATTGTCGATTCTCTTGGGAATGCGTCTATTTTTGTAGAATTGCCAGGTGGAAGCGTCGGCAATGGGATACGCTTTGATGCCCGGGATAACATGTATATTGCGGACTATGTCAATCACAATGTTCTGATGCTTCCTGCGGGGACGAATGAAGTGCAGGTCTTTGCTCACGATCCCCGACTCAATCAACCCAATGACCTGGCCATAGCGCCAAATGGAATCTTGTTTGCCAGTGACCCCAACTGGGAAAAAGGAACAGGACAGTTGTGGAGAGCCGACAAAAATGGATTTCACCTGCTCGAAGACGAAATGGGAACGACAAACGGCATCGAGGTTTCTCCTGATGGAAAGCACCTTTATGTGAATGAGTCGGTGCAAAGGCGCATTTGGCGCTACGATCTTGATGAGGAAGGAAATGTCACTGAAAAATACCTGTTTTACCAATTCGAAGATCATGGGCTCGACGGCATGCGTTGTGACCAAAAAGGCAATCTCTATGTCTGCCGCTACGATGCGGGCAAAGTGGTTGTTTTGAACCCTGGTGGCGATCTGATAAGAGAGGTGAAGCTAGCAGGTAAAAAACCCAGTAACATCACCTTTGGGGGCAGAGACGGAATGCAATGTTTTGTCACCCTGGCTGACCGCGGGTGCCTCGAGAGTTTTTATGCCCAATACCCTGGAAGAAGGTGGTGATTTTTCACCAGCTTCACTAAAATTTCACCTCCGCAAACGATTTCGTTTAAAAGTTGACATTGACATCAAAAAGACCTCATTAATTTGTATTTTTGTGTGTTTTTAAAAAGAATATGAAAAGATTCATCAAAAAGATAGCTGTAATGACCTCAGGGGGTGATTCCCCGGGAATGAATGCGGCCATTCGAGCCGTTGTTCGTTCATGTGCTTATTACAAACTCGAATGCGCCGGAATCTACAGAGGATACCAGGGTATGATCGAGGGCGACATTGTGCCCATGGCGGCGCGAGACGTGCATCATATCATACAGAAAGGCGGCACGGTTCTGAAATCTGCGCGATCCAAGGAGTTCAGAACGGTTGAAGGGAGGAAAAAAGCGCATGAAGCTCTTAAAAAGCATAATGTTGATGCTCTCGTGGTAATCGGTGGAGACGGCTCGTTTACCGGAGGAATGATCTTCAGCGAGGAATTTGATTTTCCCGTGATCGGTATTCCAGGAACGATAGACAATGACATTTTTGGAACTGATTTTACCCTTGGATACGACACAGCGCTTAACACGGCGGTTGAAGTGATTGACAAGATCAGGGACACCGCGAGTTCTCACAACCGGCTTTTCTTTGTGGAAGTCATGGGTCGAGACTCAGGTTTTATTGCCTTGAACTCCGGTATAGGTGCAGGCGCGGAGGAGATACTGATTCCCGAAGAAGACATGGGGCTGGATCGTCTTTTGGACTATCTTGAGAAAAGCAGAAGATCGGGCAAGTCATCGAGCCTGGTCGTCGTAGCTGAAGGAGACAAAACGGGTTCCAATGTGTTTGAGCTCGCCAACTATGTAGAGACCAACCTGCCGCAATACGACGTGAGGGTTTCGGTGTTGGGTCACATGCAGCGAGGAGGTTCTCCGAGTTGTTTTGATCGTGTGCTGGCCAGTCGCATGGGGGTGAAGGCTGTAGAGCTTCTCATCGATGGAGAGACCAATAAAATGGTAGGGGTTCAGAACAATGAAATTGTAGCTGTCGACCTCGAAAATGCTGTCAAGGAGCACCACAAGATCAGCGCTGAGATGTTGAGAATATCCGATATCATGTCTGTTTGAGACGGTATCGATTCAATCACGGTGAGGGAGTTCCCTCGCGGTGACATAAATGAGAATAATTTAAAAATAATTACGAAATGATTAAAATCGGAATTAATGGGTTCGGAAGAATCGGAAGACTTGCTTTTCGAATCGCAACGCAAAGAGAAAACATTCAAGTTGTAGGGATCAATGACCTGCTGGATGTAGATTACCTCGCATACATGCTCAAATACGACTCGGTTCACGGTCAGTTCGACGGTACTGTAGACGTAAAGGACGGAAAGCTTATCGTGAATGGAAATGAGGTCCGTATAAGTGCGGAGAGAAACCCCGAGGATCTCAAATGGGACGAGATCGGTGCCGAGTACGTGATCGAGGCAACCGGCTTGTTCACAACAAAGGAAACTGCCGGGAAACACCTTAAAGCCGGTGCTAAAAAAGTAATCATTTCGGCTCCTTCATCTGACGCTCCTATGTTTGTGATGGGAGTGAACCACAAGGAGCTCAAAGCTGATGAGCAGGTATTCTCGAATGCATCTTGTACAACCAACTGTTTGGCGCCTATTGCCAAGGTTTTGCACGATAACTTTGAGATCACTGATGGTTTGATGACCACTATTCACGCAACCACAGCTACTCAGAAAACCGTTGACGGTCCTTCTTTGAAAGACTGGAGAGGTGGTAGAGCTGCACTTCACAACATAATTCCTTCTTCAACAGGGGCAGCGAAAGCAGTAGGAAAAGTTATCCCTTCCCTCAATGGAAAGCTGACGGGAATGTCTTTCAGAGTACCGACAATGGATGTTTCTGTTGTTGATCTGACAGTAAACCTCGGTAAAAGCGCGAGCTATGACGAGATCTGCAAGGCGATGAAAGATGCCTCTGAAGGTGAATTGAAAGGAATTTTGGGATACACAGAAGACATGGTTGTCTCACAGGATTTTGTTGGGGAGCCCAGAACCTCGGTTTTCGATGCAAAAGCCGGAATTGCGCTTACTGACAAGTTTGTAAAGGTGGTGTCCTGGTACGACAATGAATACGGTTACTCAACCAAGATTCTTGATCTTCTGGAATACTCGGCTTCATTGTAAATGAAACTTCATCATAAGATATGATTTGAGATTCTTATGATTCAAATAGATAAAAAGATCGCCCAATGGCGGTCTTTTTTTTTATAACTTTAGTAATTCAAAAAATGACCTGTTTACCGAACAAGAGCTGGCTTGGCAAACAGGTCAAATTACGTACAATAACTTTTTAAACATTTGTTTTATGGCAAACACAAAAAAAATCAAGGGAGTCATTGCTATTCTCACTGGTGGAGGTGACGTTCCCGGACTGAATCCGGCGATTCGTGCCATTACGATTCGTGCCAATCGGGAAGGCTTCAAGGTTCTTGGATTGCGAAGAGGCTGGGCCGGAATAACCGAACTCGTAAGGGATAAAAAAGCGGATAACAGCAAGAGCTTTATGGTGCTGACCAACGATATCGTCAACAAGGCGGGTCGAACCGGGGGTACATTTTTGCACTCCTCGCGCACGCGCCCAAGCCACATGCCTAAAGCAAATGTGCCGGAGCACCTCAGGGACAGTTATAACGAGGAATTCAATGACCTGACCCCTGAGATCATAAAGAATCTTGAATGGCTCGGAGTCGACTACCTGATCCCGATTGGAGGGGACGATACACTGAGCTACGGGGTGCGACTTTACAAAGAGGGGGTAAAAGTCGTGGCAATTCCCAAGACCATGGACAACGACGTACCAGGAACGGATTATTGCATCGGTTTTTCCACCTGTGTGACCCGAACCATCATGATGACAAATAACCTGAGAACATCAGCAGGAAGTCATGAGCGTATCCTGGTCATGGAAGTCTTTGGACGTTATGCTGGTTTTACAGCTATGCTTCCAACAATGGCCGGATCTGCAAATCGTTGCGTGATCCCCGAATACAAGTTTGACATCAATCACCTTACCCAATTGATGGTTGAGGACAGGAATGAGAACCCGAGCAAGTATTCGGTCGTACTCATATCCGAGGGAGCGATGTTCAAAGGGGGCGATATGGTTTTTGAGAACCAGGAGAAGGACATGTTCGGACATGCCAAACTGGGAGGTATCGGTGATATGATCTCGGCCGAGATCAAGGAGCTTTCACCCAAATTCAACAATGGACAACGCATCAATGTCATCAACCAGAAGCTTGGATACCTGGTACGCGGAGGTGATCCAGACGCAGTTGACTCGATCGTTCCGATGGCTTATGGAAACCTGGCTCTCGACCTGATCCTCGGAGGCTTCCACGGACGACTTGTAGTGCTTAAGAACGGTCGATATGACGACGTGCCACTGGATGTGGTGACGAGTTCCAAGAAAATTGTCAATGTCGAGAAATATTACAATACAGAGCGTCTTCGACCTCACTACCACCGCTTTGAAATGAAACCACTTTTCCTGATGGCAGCTGACAGTTGATCCCATGCAGGAGGTCAAGATCATTGAATGCCCCAGAGATGCAATGCAAGGCATTCGACAATTCATACCCACCTTAGACAAGGTCCGTTATATCAACGCCCTGTTGAAGGTGGGTTTTGACACTGTTGATTTTGGCAGTTTCGTCTCTCCAAAGGCCATCCCTCAAATGCGAGACACCGCTGAGGTCCTCGACAAACTTGAACTATCAGAAACTAAAAGCAAGCTCCTGGCTATAGTGGCCAATGTCCGCGGGGCAAAAGACGCCAGCCAGTTCCCTGAAATAGACTATTTGGGATATCCCTTTTCAATTTCCGAGAATTTTCAGATGCGTAATACGGGGAAAACCATTGATGAGTCGCTCGTCACGCTTGAACAGATAATGGAGATCGCGTCTAATAGAGGAAAACAGGTGGTTGCCTATTTGTCGATGGGTTTCGGAAATCCGTATGGCGACCCATGGGATGTGGACATCGTTGCCGAATGGACCCAAACCCTGTCAGAGTTGGGCGTTTCGATCATCTCCCTTTCAGATACGATTGGGGTTGCCAGCGCCGAGACGATCAGCTATCTGTTTTCGAACCTTATACCCAGATACCCGGGCATTGAGTTTGGAGCGCATATGCATACCCATCCGGCCCGCTGGCACGAAAAGGTAGATGCGGCTTATAAGTCAGGGTGCAGGCGTTTTGACGGGGCTTTAAAGGGGTTCGGGGGTTGTCCCATGGCGAAGGATGAACTTACCGGGAATATGCCTACGGAGAAGCTTTTATCCTATTTTACTGCAGCAAAGGTTTCAACTGGAATAAATTCGCTTCGTTTCGAAACGGCATACAACGAGGCTTTGAGGATTTTCGCTTAAGGCACTTCCAATTTCACGGATTGCGCGTTCTACTTTTAGACTTCCAATGAACCTTGTCCAATGAACCTTGTCTAATGAATCTTGTCTAATGCTCCGACCGCTGCCCCGATGATGCCCGCCTCATTCTGATTTTCTGCGGCAATGATTGGGGCTCTGATCTTGATCTGATCGACAAATTTGTCCAGTTTGGAACTGGCGCCTCCGCCTATGATAAAAAGATCGGGTGAAAGAATCAGTTCAATGCGCTTAAAGTATTTATTGAGTCGTTTTCCCCATTGTTTGTAGGTTAAATCCTCCTTTTTTCGAATGGAGTCGGCCGCAAATTTCTCAAAAGCCTCTCCCTGAAACACCGTATGGCCAAGTTCGGTGTTCGGAATCAATGTCCCATCATAAAACAGACCCGACCCGATTCCTGTTCCAAGCGTGATCACAGCTACCAGACCTTGTTTTCCTTTTCCAGCACCATAGTGCATTTCTGCTTCACCCGCTGCGTCTGCATCATTGATCACGGTAAAATCCAGACCTGTGGTTTCCGAAAACAGCTGGTCGACCTGGACACCTTTCCATTTTTTGTGGAGGTTCCCTCCGCTCATGCATTTCCCATGGGCGAGGGGAGTTGGAAACCCTACTCCGACTTTGCCTTTCCAGTTGAAGTGATCGACCAATTGATGGACTACTTTGGCCACAGCCTCCGGTTTTGCCGGTCTGGGTGTTTTCAGCCTGAACTTTTCGGTGACCAGATCCCCCAAATCCGTATCAACGATGGCCCCCTTGATTCCGGAACCGCCCACATCTATACCCAGGATTTTCATGAGTTTGAATTTTTTGTTTCCTCAAACTTAGGTAAATTATGAACACATCAAAAAAAAACAGCCTTGTTAAAATTAACAAGGCTGTTGCACATTGTTTATAACTGCAAATCAGAAATGAACGGCGACACCAATTCCTCCCGCTGCGGCTGTACCGCCACCCAGCTCAAGGATGATCCCCCAGGTTTCATTGAATTTGTACTCGGCACCCGCGTGCAGGTTCAGGCTGAAGTCATCTTCACCATCAATGATGAATCCGGCGTCAGCGCCTCCCCAGATATCCCACGGCTCTTTCAGGTTGAACAACCTGTCAAAGTAATAGTCGGCTCTGGCTCCAATAGCAAAACCGTTTCCGTTGAACCAGATTCGGGCTTCCGGAGAAACCGTGATGTCTTGATGAACCTGGAATTCATAGTTCGCAGAAATACTGGAGTTGTCTCCGAATTTCACGAAGACATTCAAAGCGTTTCCGTGATTTTCCTGTGCAAAAGCAGTGCCTGAAGCGGCAACGAAAAATGCAACAAGAAGGCAAAGTGCATAAATATTTTTCATAATGTTAATTTTTGAGAAGACAAATATATCGAAAACAATCAAAAGACGTAAGGAATCATCCTGTAAGTTGAGTTAAAATAGTCTGTGTAACGAGACCCAAACCTTTCGGCAAGATACTTTTCCTCATCCCTTATCTTCAAAGCAAAGATCACAACTAAGCACATCCATGCAATAAGGCCCTGCCAATTGAAATTGCTAATTACTCCTGCCCCAAAAAATAGTAGGAGTCCGGCGTACATCGGATTCCTGATCTTGGTGTAAGGACCTACTTTAATAAGTCGGGCATTCATTCTGACTTCTGGCTGAGCATTGAAATTTCCTATGCCCATTACGGCAATGCTCCAAAGACAAATTAGAAAACCAAAAAATTGCAAAAGTATGTATACCCCCGTGGCCAAAAGCTCTTGAAAAAACACAAAATATCCAAAACAGAGAAACTGTAGCGCCAAGAGAATTTTCGATCTTAAAGACATGGTTTAAAGATAATAAAAGGAGCTGAAAAGCCCTTTAGAATATGAAAAACATGACTTTTGTCATGTTATTTAAAATTATTCTAAATAAGCCTTTGAAGATTAATTTTTTCATTTTACATTTGCCTCAATAATTGCTTATTTAAAATTAATCTAAATAAAAAAAGAATGTTCAGGAGCGCATTTTTAACCCTAATCGGACTCTTCAGTCTGTCCGTTTTTTCTCAACAAAGCTATTATCAAGATAGCATAATCTTTGTGACCCAAGACACGGTTCCCGTGGAAAAAGAACCCGAAATACTCAATGAAATAATTCTTTCACACAATATTCTGGGAAGTAAGTTTGAGGTCAAAAACCGAACAGGTTCGGCGTATTTTATCTCTCCCCAAGAGTTGCAACAATTTGGCTACACAGACATCAACAAAATCATTCGTGCCGTTCCGGGTGTGACCATAGTCGAAGAGGACGGTTTTGGACTGCGCCCGAATATCAGCATCCGGGGTACTTCACCGGAGCGAAGCGCGAAAATCACGCTAATGGAAGATGGAGTACTCATAGCCCCTGCACCCTATAGTGCATCTGCCGCTTATTACTTCCCTACAATCGGGAGAATTGAGAATGTCGAGGTGCTCAAAGGAAGCAGCCAAATTCAATACGGACCTTTCACTACAGGTGGTGCCGTCAATATGGTGTCCAAAGAGATTCCAAACGACTTCTCCGGGGATGTGAGATTCAACGCAGGTAATTACAGTTCGAGAAGCACAGAGGCTACGGTAGGGCATTCTACGGAAAACTTCGGTTTCGTCACCCAGTATTTCAATTACAATTCTGATGGGTTCAAGAATCTCGACGGGGGAGGAAACACAGGTTTTGACAAAAGCGATTACCTGGGCAAGGTTCGAGTCAATTCTGATTTGGATGCCAAAGTTTTCCAGTCATTGAGCTTCAAGTTTCAGTACTCTGAGGAGGCCTCTAAAGAAACATATCTCGGCCTGACCCAAGATGATTTTGATGATGCGCCATACCGAAGGTACCTCGCATCTGCTGCCGACCGGATGGATACCAAACACCAACAGCTTCAGCTGGATCATTTGATCAAGCCCAGTCAGGACATCAAAATACGTACCACTGCCTATAAGAACACCTTTGATCGAAACTGGTACAAACTGGACTATGTAAACGTAACCGAAAAGGCAAAGATTGCGGATGTTCTCGCATCACCGGAATTGTTTCCTGAAGAATACGCGGCCATTGAAAGCATGCAGGATACGGGAGACGATGTTTTTGGAGTCAAAGCGAACAACAGATCCTATGAGTCAAAAGGGATTCAGTCAATTGCGAATATAACCTTTGGCGAAAAAACCTTCAATGACCTGGAAATAGGAATCCGCTATCACGAGGACTATGAGGACAGGTTTCAATGGGTGGATGGATATGCAATCCAGAACGAGGAAATGATCCGAACCACCGTTGCAGACAAAGGCAGCGATGCCAACCGAATAGCCAGCGCCTCGGCCCTTGCGGCACACTTGCTTTACAAGTGGACGTACAATGACCTTACCCTAACGCCGGGTTTGCGTTATGAGAACATAACTTTGAGAAGGAAGGATTACGGGAAAAATGACCCGGATAGAACCGGAGTGGATCTCAGCCTGCGTGAGAACAAGGTAGACGTTTGGATCCCGGGCATCGGAGCGAATTACAAAGTAAGTTCTGATGTTACCCTCTTTGGTGGTGTTCACAGGGGTTTCGCGCCTCCGGGAACACAGGAAGGCTCGGAGCCCGAATTGAGCGTAAACTATGAGCGGGGTACGCGTTTCACTGTCTTTGGCATAACGGGAGAATTTGTCGGATACTACAATGATTACAGCAATCTGCTCGGTAGCGACCTCGCGGCCTCGGGTGGAACCGGTAGCCTGGATCTTTTCAATGCCGGGGCGGCAACTGTACAGGGTATCGAACTTCTGCTGAATTATGATCTCCTTAGAAACAGCAACAGTGAGCTTCGCTTCCCTTTGACCTTTTCATACACCTTGACCGATACTCGGTTTGATTCGGATTTTGACAGCGACGACAGTATTTTTGGAAAGGTTATGAAGGGAGATGAGATTCCTTATATTCCGAAGAATCAATTTAATATGACAGCAGCGCTGGAAGGTGAGCATTTCAACGTGAGCTTGAGCGGCAGGTACACTAGTGCATTCAGGACCCAGGCTGGAACAGGAGATATTCCTGAGGAGTATAAAATTGGAAGCAATTTCATTGTGGATGCGGCAGCCCGATATTTCTATACGAAAAACATCACGTTTTCTGCAAACATCATGAATATGTTCAATTCAGCTTATGAGGTATCCAGAACTCCTGCAGGATTGCGTCCTGGAGCACCGTTCATGTTCAATGCAGGTGTGGGATATCGCTTTTAGTCAAAGTTGTAAGGAATTTCGAAAAAACTGGGATTTTCACATACCGATTTATTATTGTAAATTTGCCCGCAATTAATTTTTAATTGCAGTCCATGTCTACTCCCAAAATTTTACTCGAAGGCTTAACGTATGACGATGTCTTGCTCGTGCCTGCTTATTCAGAGGTATTGCCGCGAGATGTCAGTCTTGAAACCCGCTTTACGAGGAACATCAAAATCAATACGCCGATTCTTTCGGCTGCGATGGATACCGTTACCGAAGCGGAAATGGCAATTGCCATGGCCAGAGAGGGAGGGATTGGCATCCTGCACAAGAATATGAAGATTTCCAAGCAGGCTGCTGAGGTGAAAAAAGTAAAGCGTTCCGAGTCGGGCATGATCATAGACCCGATAACTCTGACCAAGGACAGCAATGTGGCTCACGCCAAATCCCTGATGCGAAAGTATAAGATAGGGGGGATACCTGTTGTCAATGATGAAGGATATTTGATCGGGATCCTTACCAACAGGGACCTCCGTTTTGAGAATGACAATGATCGCCTCGTTGAAGAGGTGATGACTTCAGTGAATCTGATCACAGCCAAAGAAGGCACTTCCCTTGAGCAAGCCGAAAGAATCCTCCAGGATCACAAAATTGAAAAGCTGCCGGTTGTTAATGACCAGGGAAAACTCGTTGGATTGATCACGTATCGAGACATCATCAAAGTCAGTGAAAACCCCAATGCAAACAAAGACAGCTTCGGGCGACTTCGAGTTGCCGCAGCGATTGGAGTCACCGGGGATTCGATCGATCGAGCCAAGGCCCTGATCAAAGAAGGCGTTGACGCTATCGTAATCGACACGGCTCATGGGCATTCCAAAGGGGTCGTGAAAACCCTGAAGGAGATTAAAAAGAAGTTTCCGGATACCGACATCATCGTTGGCAACATTGCTACCGCAGATGCTGCGAGGTATCTTGTCAAGGCTGGAGCCGATGCTGTGAAAGTGGGCATAGGCCCGGGATCAATTTGTACCACGAGAGTCGTGGCGGGAGTGGGTTTCCCACAGCTTTCCGCGATTATGGAAGTTGCTGAAGCGATCAAAGACTCGGGAGTACCGGTCATTGCGGATGGGGGAATACGATATACGGGTGACATTCCGAAGGCCATTGCAGCGGGAGCGGATACAGTCATGCTTGGATCCCTTTTGGCGGGCACCAAGGAATCCCCAGGGGAAACCATAATATTCGAGGGTAGGAAATTCAAGTCCTACAGAGGTATGGGTTCGATTGAGGCAATGCAGAAAGGCTCAAAAGACCGGTATTTTCAGGACGTTGAGGACGATGTGAAAAAACTGGTTCCCGAAGGCATCGTCGGACGAGTGCCCTACAAAGGTGAGGTCTTCGAGACCATGCATCAATTCATTGGTGGGCTTCGCGCTGGTATGGGCTATTGCGGCAGCAAAAGCATAGCCGATCAGAAAAATGCTCAATTCGTGCGTATCACATCATCCGGGATTACAGAAAGTCATCCGCACAACGTGACCATTACCAAAGAATCACCCAATTATTCGAGAAGGTAGG
>JAUIKV010000283.1 GCA_030430615.1 Bacteroidia bacterium | reverse complement strand
CCTGCGTACAAGATGCCAGAACTAAAATCAAGGCTAAAGCTCCCACTAATTTCTTCATGACTTCGATTGATTTATAATTTGAAGTGGCAAATGTAATACAATGATTCGATTAATCTTAAAAAAGTTCTTCCGATTCTTGACAGGGCCTCATAAACAACCCTTATGTCCCTTCAGTATCAAATAAGCTGACTCTATTAAGCGTGGCTTTAAAATAGGCGATCTAAGCGATCTTTGTAAAAAATACGTCTTACACCCTCATTGGTGACCTTGGCAAGATTCAGCGCTTCTTAAAATGCGAAAAATGGTTATTTGATCAAATATATCAATGAAGAGTATTCTCCGCTTCGTTTGGCCTTCAGGTTGGAAAGAAGCCCCTGGTAAAAAGCTGAGAAATAGTTCTGCTTCCCTTTGAGGTATTTTTCAGAAAGGAGACTGACGTAATACGAATCAAAAATCATCGGAATAACCTCTATGACTTTCATGTCTAAATCAGAAAAAATAATCTCCATGGAATTCCGGCTAAAATGCCAGAGGTGTCTCGGGACATCATAGGCCGCCCAGGAGGATCCATAATGCTTTGCATCATTGCTTTTAAAGTTCGGAACCGCTACAATCAAAACACCCCCTGGCTTGAGCATTGTTTTAATCTTTGAAACAAAGTCAGTCAAATTCGGAACGTGCTCCAATACGTGCCACATGGTTATCACATCGAAAGATTCGGATATTGTCTCGATCATTTCTTCGATAGTGCCGTGACAATCCTTCAATTTCGTTTTTCTCAACGCCAATTCCCTTGCTTTTTCATTGGGTTCAATTCCTGCAATCGACCAACCCGACTGCTCACAGATTTTTAAAAAATCACCTGTTCCGCATCCGACGTCAAGTATTCTTCCCTTGCCTTGATTTACCCTTGTTACGAGTTTCTCCTTTTTTTTCAGAGAGAATTCCCTGACAATTTGATATGCCATTTCCATCAGGTTCCTTCTCGAATCGGTGTGTGAAATGTAATCTTCGCTTTCGTAATAGCCGGGCAAACGCTTTTCAGAAGGTTGCGGCAGCGTCACTAACATATCCCGCTTGCCATCTTTGAACAAGGTAAATGTTTCACGTGAAACAGTGTGGTCTTTACATTGTAAAAAGGGCTCTAATTCCACAGGTGTGGCGGCCCCTAATTGATCTGAAACTTTCTGAATGTCGGCAGCTTTCAATTCCATCCTGACTTAGGTTTGCTTTGCTATCTTCCCATGTGTACGAGAAGGACAGAAACGTCGCTGGGAGAAACCCCTGAGATTCTACTCGCCTGAGAGATTGTGGTCGGTTGAATTTTTGTCAGCTTTTCACGCGCCTCAAAGGAAATGGACTTTACTTTTTGATAGTCGAAATTAGAAGGGATTTTGATGTTTTCCAAACGCTGAAGCTTGTCTGCGCTATTTCTCTCTTTTTCTATATAACCCGAGTACTTCACGTGTATCTCGGTTTGCTCTGCAATTTCCTTGTCGATCTGATTGCTTCGCATAAAGTCTTCAACCCCTGGGAACTTCCTGACGTCATCAAAGTTCAGCTGAGGCCTTGCCGCAATTTTGAACATCTTCATTGACTGCCGAACCGGCGCCGAATCATTCTCTTCAAGAATAAGGTTTACGTCTTCAGGAACTATACTCGTCTTCTTTAAGAAATCGATGAACAAGTCCGTCTTCTGCTGCTTCTCACGAACCCTGTTCATTCTTTCGACAGAAGCAAGACCAATTTCATAGGATCTCGGCGTGAGTCTCAAATCAGCATTGTCCTGTCTGAGCAATGTCCGATATTCAGCCCTGGAGGTAAACATTCGATAAGGCTCATCGGTTCCCTTCGTAATAAGATCGTCTATCAAAACCCCGATGTAGGCCTCGTCTCTTTTCAATATGAATGGGCTTTCACCCTTGACCTTAAGTGCAGCATTGATACCGGCCATCAATCCTTGGGCGGCTGCTTCCTCATAGCCCGTTGTGCCATTAATCTGACCCGCAAAATAAAGATTCTCAATGCTCTTGGTTTCAAGTGTGGGCCGAAGCTGCGTGGGAGCGAAAAAGTCATACTCTATAGCATACCCAAAACGCAGGAACTTGACGTGCTCAAAACCGGCCACTTTGCGCAAGGCCTTGAATTGAACTTCGTGAGGCAAAGAAGTAGAGAAGCCATTCACGTATATCTCAGTTGTGTTCCAGCCTTCCGGCTCGATGAATAGCTGATGCCTTTCTTTGGATGCGAATCGATCAATTTTATCTTCAATAGACGGGCAATACCTCGGACCTGTTCCCTGAATTCTGCCAGTGTACATGGGAGATTTCTGAAACCCCTCACGCAACAGATCATGAACCTCGTTCGAGGTGTATGACATAAAACACGAGCGCTGTTCGACCAAAGGTTTTGTAGACTTCAAAAAACTGAACTTGGCCGGAGCTTCATCACCAGGCTGCTCGGTCATTTTGGAAAAATCCAGGGATTTTGCATCGACCCTGGGCGGTGTTCCGGTCTTCAACCTTCCTGCTTCAAAACCCTTTGCAACCAAATCCTCGGTGATTCCCGTAGAGGAGCCTTCTCCTGCCCGTCCTCCACCAAAGGTTTTGTCACCAATATGAATTCTGCCGTTCAAAAAAGTTCCAGCTGTAACTATTACCGACCTGGCGTAGATTGACAAACCCAACTGTGTCTTCACTCCGGCAATCCTGTCACCGTCGAACAACAAGCCATTAACGGAGTCCTGAAACATATCGAGATCAGGTAAACGCTCAAGCTGAGTTCGCCACTCTTCGGCAAATCTCATTCGATCGCTTTGAGCCCGAGGGCTCCACATAGCCGGACCCTTTGATTTGTTGAGCATTTTAAATTGAATAGCCGTCTTGTCCGTTACTATCCCACTATAACCGCCAAGCGCATCAATCTCACGGACAATCTGACCTTTGGCTATTCCGCCCATAGCCGGATTGCAACTCATCTGTGCGATGTTCTGAAGACTCATAGTAATC
>JAUIKV010000282.1 GCA_030430615.1 Bacteroidia bacterium | reverse complement strand
GAAAGAGGTGATTTTTGAAGGGGATCTGAGAAAGATATTTGGGGCGCGGCCTTTCGCAACAGAAGAGCCTGCCGAAACCAAGAAAACCAAGGGGGAAACTACCGAAGAAACCACGGTTGAAAAGACAGTTGAAAAACCCGAGTCCAAGGACAGTGAAATCGCTTAGGAAAGCTCAAAATAATAAAAGTCTTTTTGTACATTTGATGGATAATAATTGACTATGAGTTTCTTCAATAAGTTTTTGAATAAAATCATTAAACCTACTGAAAAGGAAGAGCAAAGCAGGGCTCAGGAGATTCAGGAAGGGTCAATTGACGAAGCATTTGTAAAAAATTTCATCCACAAGGGTGGCAAGTTCCTTTATTGCTCCGATCAGGAAGAGGTTGAGCGCAACCTCATGCAGGTCCTTCAGGAAAACCAATGGAACAACGTAATATCTCATGATGAAGATTTGCACAAACTTCTGACGAGCATTAACAGTGCCAGAACAAAGAAGATCATCCCTTCCCTGCCCTTTCTGACCTATTGCGAGTGCCTTGTTGCAGCCGATGGAAGCATCATGTTCTCCTCGAGACAACTGAAAGACAAAAAGCTGAAGGATCTTCCCAGCAACTTCATAGTTCTTGCGAAAACCAGTCAGATCGTAAAGGATGGAAGAGATGGAATTTCCGGAATTCGAAGCCGTTCTGAAAAAAATGCCCCAACCATTATCAGTTCCATAAAAGACTTCATTATCGACAAATCCGATACAGATTTCATGAGCTACGGCCTCACTAATTCCAAAACGCTATATTTGCTCCTGTTAGAAGATTTATAGGTTCATGAACAACTTTACCAAACGGATCGTTTTCGGATTGATTTACGTGGCTCTCATTGTGGCTGCCTCCCTCTCCGGACCCATTTACTTTTACGGCCTATTTTTTATGTTCATGCTGGTGTGCATCTATGAGTTCATCCGAATTATTGAACTCGACAGCATCTACCCCTACTTATTGGCAATAACCGCATTTTCTGTGGCCGTGATATCAAACAACAACCTGGTCATTTTCGAAGACGACCTCACCGAGCGTCTGATAATCGGAATATTGATCAGTGTGATCTACCTGTCTCTGGTCATGGCCCTGGTCTCCTCCAGGAAGATAGCGATTCAATACGTGGGAAAGAACTTCCTGACGCTGATATACGTGGCTTTACCCTTCGGGCTTCTGATCAAGATTCCCTACCTGAATTTTGATCAAACCTTTGACACCTCAGTCATCCTGGGAATCTTTTTCCTTATCTGGAGTAACGATGTATTCGCTTTTTTAATCGGCAAGAATTTTGGCAGAAACAAACTCATAGAGAGGGTGTCACCCAACAAAACAATCGAAGGGTTTTTGGGAGGGTTCATCTTCACTTTCGTCGCAGCTTATGTCGTCGCAAAATATTGCTCGAGCATTCAACCTCTTCAATGGTTCACTATTGCGATTTTAGTTAGTGTCTTTGGAGTTTTGGGAGATCTGATCGAGTCCATGTTCAAGCGTCAGGCCGGCCTGAAAGACAGCAGCAACCTCCTGCCGGGCCACGGAGGCTTTTTAGATCGACTGGATAGTATTATCTTTGCCACTCCGTTTATATATATTTATTTATTTCTTACCACCTGATGTTTCACAAAGAAGGATTCAAAACCATCCTGATCACGGGTCTGATAGTAGTCGCGGGAATATTGATCACTGATCATTTTATCGTCAATATCTGGATTCAAAAGCCCCTGATGATCCTGTTCCTGCTATTGTTTCTTCTGGTATTGCAATTTTTCCGGGATCCCAACAGGAAAACAACCCTAAATGACTTCCATGTCATTGCTCCTGCGGATGGCAAGGTCGTGGTAATAGAGGATGTCGAGGAGAAGGAGTACTTCAAAGGAAAGCGAAAACAGATTTCTATTTTCATGTCTCCTTTGAATGTGCACGTCACGCGTTACCCTATCAGTGGCACAGTGAAATACAGCCGGTACCACCCAGGGAAATACCTGGTCGCCTGGCATCCCAAGTCGTCAGAGGACAACGAGCGTACGAGCATCGTGGTTGAAAACAAAACCATTGGAGAAGTTATGTATCGTCAGGTGGCAGGAGCTGTGGCTCGCAGAATCGTAAATTATGCCAAAGTCGGTCAGCAAGTGGTTCAGGGTGCAGACGCGGGTTTTATCAAGTTTGGTTCCCGGTTGGATATTTTTGTACCTTTGGATTTTGAGATTCGCGTGGGCCTGGAGGAATCCGTGCGTGGTGGAGAAACGGTAATCGCTCTAAAAAATGACTGATCTGGACAGAAAATTCAACAAGGCATTTGAAATTGCTTCGGCAATGACCAAAAAGCTTCCTCCGGATGTCATGCTCAGGTTTTATTCCTATTACAAGCACGCAACTCAGAAAGACTCCGTGGTCATTCCTTCAGGAAACGACATGGTTAGAAATGCATTCAAACTGAACGCCTATTTCCAGCTCAATAATATTTCAGTAGAAGAAGCCAAAGAGAAATACATCGAGCTCGTGGAGCAATACGCAGATCAGAAAATTGACTAAGCAACCCACCGAAATACTTTAACTACTAATTATTGAAATCAATGAAGCATTTATTTTACATCGCAGCTATTCTGGTCCTTGGTGGGCAGCTGATCTCCTGCAAAAACGAGAAATCAGAAACTACAGAGGCCGAAAAACCGGCGATTAAATTTGAAGCGAGTGAGGCGGGGTCAAGCATGCAGTGGACCGCTTACAAGACTTCCGAAAAAGTCCCTGTCAAAGGAACCTTTAAAGAAGTCAAAATCGTCAGCAGCGATCCAAGTGATGATGCGGCCGGCACCCTCAGAGACCTTGGATTTGAGATCCCCGTGAACTCAATTTTCACCAATGACACCATCCGCGACGGGAAATTGCAAAAATTCTTTTTCGTCTTGAAAAGGTCCGCCCAAATCAGGATCGTTTCGCCGTTTCATTATTTCAGTGATGATTTCATCAACAGTATCGGGGTCATAATTATTAAA